>JAISOJ010000039.1 GCA_031275735.1 Dysgonamonadaceae bacterium | reverse complement strand
AGTGGTAAGCTGTGCCATAACTTTTTATTTATAATATTGATTTTGAGCTATAAAGATAATAAAAATTAGCCTGCTTACCAAATTTTTTATACTTTTCTTACGTCGAACTCAGGTTCCTAGTTATCACTCCCTTCCCGAAAATAGAATCAGGCAGAGTCAATGAACGGTTGGCTTCTGTGCATTGAATCACGACTCCGCCGTTCTTGATAAAATTAGCAAGAGCTATTGCAGACGCTCCATCCGGATTGGCATTGTAGGATAAGATGGCAATGTCCAAGTCGCTTGGTATTGTCGCCGGAAATACGTTCGCACTGTTAAAGGTAATGTCTATGTCAGAAACCGGACAAGGAGGATTTTTTTCCGTACCTAATCCGAATAATTTTTTAGATTGAAGGATACGTTTTACGCCATCGGATTGGCCGCTAAAGTCCCACGCGCTACCGGATTCAGACCAGATAGCGACTTTGATGATCCTTCCTGTTATGGTAATCTCAACCGAACAATTGTTTGTCTGGGCTTCCCTGCTGTTAGTTATAAAATAAAAATTGTATATCCCCGACCCCTTCGGCGTTTCTCCATTAGATGCAAGTCTGACCATTTGTTGGCCGGCTACCAGATAACCGCTCCCTTCAAACTTAACATCTTCGACCGTATTGGTTTCAATATGATATTTAGCGCCTTCGGCTTCCTTTGGAACCTGAAGTTGAATAATTATATAAGAATTGGTCGAAGCTTCGGTCGTTTTTAATTGTACATTGGAAATATCTATATGGCCACAGTTGAGATAATAAAGAGGGGAAGTATCATTTATTTCCAATGTGAGCGGCTTTAACTGAGAACACTGCTTGGATATATCATATTCCATGCCGTTAATGAATATTTTTATTGAGTCGGGGATACCCGCCCGATCAGGAGTAGACTCTTGAGGCGTCCCCATCCCGTTCAATGTCACATTAAAATTTCCCGTGTTGAAAAACTCGCCCTTTGCTTCGAAATAATATTGATTATCAGGGAGAGAATAGGCTACAATATTGTAACTTCCTTTTTGAGTAACTTCAACAGGAAACGTAATGATATTCAAATATGGATTAAGCGGATTTCCTTTGGCGTAGTTACCGCTTACGACGATTGAGCCGTTGCACTTGATATTCAATTTTGCAGAAGAACTGGAACCGCCGCCAACGAGCGAACTCCACTCTTCTCCTGTCCATACGCATAAGCCGGTATTCAGTCCAACAGCATTCTTGTTTACATTGTAAACAATCATCCCCTTAGACGTCTTTTTTTGTATATCGGCTGTTGTAGGGAATAAGGGTTTCAAACTCGTAGCTGAATCCAAACTTACTTTAGGAAACAAAACGCCTTTGCTTGAGTTGGGCGTATCGGCGTCGGGATTGGTTATTTCTTTTTCTTTTAAATCTAATAAGGCTCCATTTTGAGGATTTGAAAGATTTCCGATGGTAACTTGCGCTCTAACTTGAAAACTAAAAACAAATAGTAAACTCAACAAATACAGGATTCGATTAAATGATTTGGTTTTTAATAAGTTATTCATAAAATTAAAAATTAATGTTTTTAAGAAGCGTACTAAAGATAAAATTATACCATATAAAATTTTTGTTGATTAAACGTAAAAATTGCGGTACAAAAATATGACTATTCTCTGTTTTGGAAATAATGTTCGGACGATTTTTCTCCCAGAAAAAATCATTTTTTATATTTATCATTCTCACTTTTTAAAATTATATTGTGCGCAATAAGGAAAACCGGAAAAAGATACAGAACCCAAGGTAGATCTCGACGTATCCTTTGCAAATGACATACTTTTCCTTCCTCCTTTTTTCCGGTTCAGTACGCAGAATTATCCTCGTGCGAAATAATGATTACGATAAACGGATATTTAATTGGGGATATTCGGGTTGTCTCTTAGAGCGCTTTGACATTCATAGAACCTTTTAAAAACTCTTCGACCGCCATTCGCTTTTTTCCGGCTTGCCGGATGTTTTTCAAACGGATGAAACCATCTTTGGCGCTGACGTCCAAATATTTTTTCCCATCAGTGACAATGGTACCGGCGGGAAGTTCGTGCTGTTTGATAATCTTTTCACATTCAAATATTTTCAAGTTAAGTATCTCGTCCTTGCCTGTGTTTAGCTCTGTCCAGGCGGTAGGGATAGGGGAGAGCCCCCTGATAAAATCGTAAATTTCTTTAACGTTTTTGTTCCAATCGATCCGGCAAGTTTCCTTGAATATTTTGGGCGCCGGCTTCAATTCCTGCCCGTTTCCGGTCAATTGTTCCTGTTCTACCGCTTGAATGGCGTCTACAGCAATCGCGTCAACGGTTTTGACTACTAATCGAGCGCCCAAGTGCATCAAGCGGTCGTGAACGATTTCGAAAGTATCGGTATCTTCAATCGGAACCCGTTCACGGTAAATCACTTTTCCCGTATCAATTTCGTGCGTAAGGAAAAAGGTCGTGACTCCGGTTTCTTTTTCTCCGTTGATAATCGCCCAGTTGATGGGTGCAGCTCCCCTGTATTGCGGCAGCAGGGAAGCATGAAGGTTGAACGTTCCCAGCGGAGGCATGTTCCAAACAACTTCGGGCAACATCCGGAAAGCGACTACAATTTGCAGGTCGGCGTTCCATGCCTTCAATTGTTTCAGAAACAGCGTATCTTTCAACTTTTCCGGTTGCAGTACCGGAAGATGCTGCGACAAAGCATATTCTTTTACCGCACAAGCTTGCAATACACTATGATGTTTTCCCACCGGTTTGTCGGGCGTTGTTACGACGCCAACGACCTGATAGCCGCCTTCGATCAATGCACGCAAGCTTTCGACGGCAAATCCGGGCGTACCCATGAATACAATTCGTAATCGTTTATCCTTCATCCGAAAAATTTTCTACTAAAACTTCCCTATAAGCATTGAATATTTTTGATTTAGATACAAAACCCAAATACCGGCCGTCGTCGTCGATCACCGGCAGATTCCAAGCTTTAGTATCGTCGAACAGTTGCATGATTTTTTCCATAGGTAAATGAATATTGATTTTTGCCGGCGGTGAAATCATGAATTTCTTTACTTTGAAACGGTCGTACAGTTCGGGACGAAACATGATATTCCGTATATTGTCCAATAGTACCACGCCTCGCAGGATATTTTTTTCGTCGGTCACAGGGAAAACGTTCCGTCGCGATTGGGCGATGGCTTTCACCATATCGCCCAAACTCATTTCCGGATGGACAATTTTCAGGTCGCTTTCGATAACCGAATCGACATTCAACAAAGTGAGAACGGCTTTATCTTTATGATGCGTCAATAATTCTCCCTTTTGAGCCAGCCGGAAAGAGTAAATACTGTGTTTTTCGAAAAGCATGATGGTGAAATAGGCGCTGATGGTTACGATCATCAAAGGCAAAAACAAGTCGAAACCGCCCGTCAGCTCGGCAATCAAGAAGACGGCCGTCAAGGGCGAATGCATTACGGCGGCCATCATGCCGGCCATACCCATCAGGGCAAAGTTCTCTTCCGGCAAAAATGAATTGTCCGGAAACAGGAAATGTAAATGGTTGATCGAATAGGAAAAGGCAAATCCCACGATACATCCCAGATACAAGGAGGGTGCAAAAATTCCTCCGCAACCGCCTCCGCCATTGGTAGCGCTGGTGGCAAATACTTTAAGAAAAATGATGAGTACCAGGAAAATAATGATTTTCCAATACCCGTTGGGTAAACCGTAAAAAAGACTGTCGTTCAATAAATCGCCGTATTGCTTGCTGATGAGTTTGCTGATTGTTTCGTAACCTTCTCCGTATAAAGGAGGTAATAGGAATATCAGGATGCTCAGCATCGCCGCGCCGAAAAAGAATTTTTTCCAATACGTTTTCAATTTGCGAAAAATTCCTTCTATCCAGATGGTAGCCCGGGTAAAATACAAGGCAATCAGACCGCATACGACGCCTAAGAGAAGCACATAAGGTATTCTTCCCAAAACGAAAGCTTCGGTTTGGCTGAATTTGAACATGGCTTCCGGACCGGTATAGATATAGGTAACGCTGGCCGCCGTCACAGAAGTAATCAACAACGGGAGCACCGACGCCGTAGTTAAATCAAGCATCAATACCTCAATCGTAAACAACAATCCGGCAATAGGCGCTTTGAAAATACCGGCAATCGCTCCGGCTGCCCCGCAACCTACCAGCAACATCAGTGTTTTTTGTTCCATTTTGAACAACCTGCCCAGATTGGAACCGATGGCCGATCCGGTCAGGACGATCGGCGCTTCTGCTCCGACCGAACCGCCAAATCCGATAGTAATCGAACTAGCCGCTAACGAGGTCCAAGTATTGTGCGGTTTGATGCGGCTTTTCCGTTGCGAAATAGCATAAAGAATTTTAGTAACTCCATGACCGATATCGTCTTTGACAATGTATTTCACGAACAAACCGGCCAGAAGAATCCCGATAACCGGATAAATCAAATACAACCAGTTGTCGTGAGCTGCATCAATTTGTTCGGTAAGCGTCTTTTGAATAAAATGGATAGTCATTTTCAAGAGATTAGCGGCAAAAGCCGTCAAGATACCTATCAAAAAACTAAGTATCAGGATAAAATGTTTTTCTTTGACGTATTTTTCCCGCCAAGCAAGCAATTGATCGAATACAGCTTTGATATTCATGCTTAAATCCCTTTTCCTGTAATTATGGTTCTTACCGTATAAATTAATATTTTGACGTCCAGTACCAACGACATATTTTCGTAGTAAAGGATGTCGTATTGCATCCGTTCTATCATCTCTTCCACAGTAGAGGCATAGCCAAATTTAACCATTCCCCAGGATGTGATTCCCGGACGGACGTTGTGAAGCAGATAAAAGTACGGAGCTGTTTTAACAATCCGGTCGATATAGTATTTCCGCTCGGGACGGGGGCCTACCAACGACATATCGCCTTTCAAAACGTTCCAGAACTGCGGCAGTTCGTCCAAACGATATTTGCGCATGTAATAGCCGTATGGGGTAATTCTTTTATCATCGACTACGGACAAAGAAGGTCCGTTTTCTTCTGCATCCGGCTTCATTGTGCGAAACTTATAAATCGTAAAAGGTTTGCCGCGATAACCTATTCTTTCCTGTTTGAGGAAAATGGGTCCTTCGGAATCTCTTTTTACCCGAATCGTCAAATACAAATAAACGGGGGATAAAAGTAATAAAACTAAAACAGAAATTACTTTATCCAATGTTAATTTTATGTTTTTTTCTGCATCCGAAAAATTATTATCGGTTACATCCATTAAAGGAACGCCTGCCAAGGTTTTGATTTTCATCCCTCCGGTTAGCAAACGGGTGTAGGATAACGGTATTTTTATCGGGAGTTTATGCTCGTAAAGCGAATATAACAAACTCAATAATTGGTGGTCCGAATCAATCGCAACGATTAATTCTTCCGCACCCGTTTCCTTGATAATAGCGCCTAAATTATTCAAACTGCCCAAGACCGGTATTTCGGAACAGGAAGTCTTCGCCCCGAGAGAGCTGGTGTCTATATACCCTAAAACCGTATATCCTAACGAATCAGAGGGTTTTCCCAATAATTTTTTGATTTGCATGGCTTTTTTCCCATTGCCCAGTATCAATGCTTTCACCGTCCATTCCCGGTTTTTAATTTTCCGGGACGTTTGTTGGGTAATGCACAGACGGGCAATATAAGTAAGGGTAAAGGTGATGAAAAACAAGGATAAAAACTGTTCGTAATATAAAAGAAATGATTTGGGTAGCGTTTTTAGCAAAACAACGAAAAAAATGACGACCGACCCAATAAAAACCGACTGAAAAGTAACAAAAAATTCGGATAATCGGGATTTTTCAAGCAATTTATTGTAATAACCCGAATAATAATGCAGAATTAACCATGCAAAAGGAATAATAATCTGTCCCCGAACGACATTGCTGAAAAGCATAAAACTTTGTATATCATCAAAATGTTGGTATTGAACGACTAAATAAAACCTGACAATGTTAAATACAAACCACGCAATTGCCGTAGCAAAGTAATCAGCTACCAGATACTTGATTAATTGTGTTTTTTTCCTCATTTATTTTCTGATTATTTGAATCAGTCCGCCTGGGCTTACTTTAATAATTGCAGAAGGACGGGCAATCCGGTTATCATTTTTTTTATAATTGACTGTATAATCAACAGAACGTATAATTTCGTCATTTATTTTAGCGAAATTTTCCGGAGCGGGCTGGCCGCTGATATTGGCCGAAGTAGAAACAAGCGGCTTTTTGAATCTTCGACAAAGTTCGCGGGAAAATTTTTCATTTGTAATGCGGACGCCCAAGGTACCGTCCCCGGCAATCAGATTAGGCGCAATGTTTTTTGCCCCCGAATAAACAATAGTTAACGGTTGATCGGATACTTCGATCAAATCCAGTGCTATATCCGGCAAATCATCGACGTAAAAGTTCAGTTTGGCAACCGAATCCAGCAAGACCAACAGGGATTTGGAATCGGAACGTTTTTTTATTTCATATACTCGCTCGACTGCTTCCTCGCGGGTGGCGTCGCAGCCAATGCCCCAGATGGTATCTGTCGGATAAAGAATGAGTCCGCCTTTTCTTAATACTTCACATGCTTTTTCTATGTCTTCGTCGATTGAATAGTCTTGCATCCTATTATCTTTGTTTTGAAATTGCAAAAATAGATATTCCTATTTTGAAAAACAAAAATGCCGCTTATTATCAACCAGCAAACAGTCGACGCCTCACTTGACTTGTTGTTCGGTTTACTGATTTAGTCTGCTTAGCGTTGAAGTCGTATTTTAGAAAAATAATCTTAAACATGATTAATTCTAAATAACTTTTTAATGTTTCATGTGTTTTTTATAATATACCAAAACGAAAATACTTGGTGGAATATGGATAAAATTTAAATTAAAATTTATGAAAAAATTAATTTTTTTGTTAGTGTGTTTTTGTGTAAATATGGGATTGATCGCACAAACAACACAAAATAAACGGGTAACCGGAACCGTTTCGGATGAAAGCGGGGAACCTATTATTGGCGCTTCGGTTGTAGCGAAAGGAAATTCAGTCATTGGTACCATTACAGATTTAGAGGGTCATTTTGTATTAGAAATTCCTACTTCAGTTCATACATTGATTGTTAAATATATTGGAATGTTGGAGCAAGAAGTTGCCGTACAGCCTTATGTAAATGTAATCCTTCTTTCTTCGGAAATTTCATTAGATGATGTAATTGTTGTTGCGTATGGAACTGCCAAAAAAAATTCATTTACCGGTTCTACAACAACCATCAATGCCAAATCCATTGAAAAAAGGAATATCTCAACTATTTCTAAAGCATTGGATGGGGTTGTACCCGGTTTGCTATCAACTTCGGGAGGAGGTCAACCGGGAGACGGCGCGAGTGTTGTAATTAGAGGGTATGGATCGGTTAATGCGTCCAATAATCCCTTATACGTAGTCGATGGAGTACCTTATGACGGCGCTTTGAATGCTATTAATTCGCAAGACATCGAATCTATAACGGTTTTGAAAGACGCTTCGGCTGCGACTCTTTATGGAAACAGGGGTTCGAATGGCGTAATTCTGATTACGACTAAAAAAGGTAAATCAAAAGACAAACCAACCGTTCAACTGAAAGGAAATTGGGGCGTTTCTTCCAGAGCAATTGCGCGTTACAACACAGTCAATGAAAAAGAATACATGGAGATTCTATATCAGATTAATAAGAACGAGGCAATCTATAAAAATGGGGTAGCGCCTGAAGCCGCCGGAAAAATAGCTGTTGATATGATGGCAGAGATGGGGACCGGTACGATAGGAGGGGAGCAGTATAATCCGTTTAATTTCCCTATTCATGAGCTGATAGACTCGTCGACAGGAAAAGTTCGTAGCGACGCCCGGCTAAAATATTCTGAAGATTGGGTAAATACAATGTTAGCAAACAATCCTTTGCGGCAAGAATACCAATTATCTGTGTCCGGAACAGGAGAAAAAAATACGTATTTAATTTCGTTAGGTTATTTGGACGAAAAAGGTCTTTTGAAGACAACTGCCTTTAACCGTTTTTCAGGACGCGTAAATTTAGATACACAGCCGTTGAATTGGTTTAAGATTGGATTGAATGCCGCTTTTTCGCAAACGGTTTCAAATTTTCAAAATTACAACAATGGTACTACTACTGCTAATGTATGGTATTCTGCCCAGTTTATGGCGCCTATTTATCCCGTATATGCGTATGATAAAGAAGGTAAACCGGTATTGGATGAAAAAGGAAACAAGCAATTCGATTATGGCGTTACTCGCCCTATTCAATCTAATTGGAATGCGATTGCCACGCTTTTTGATGATAAAACCAGGTTGCAAAGAGATAATCTAAGTGGCCGTACTTACGTTCAACTCGGTGGAGAACAAGTGAAGAATGATATTCTTAAACATTTTACTTTGTCGTCTAATCTTGGATTTGATTATTACAGTTCGGGAAGCATGATATACTATAATCCGTACAATGGGAATGCTGTTTCTTCCAAAGGAAACTTATCGAAGGAGACGGGACGGATGTTGAGTTATACGTGGAATCAGTTGCTCAATTACAATCAAGTTTTCGACGACAAGCATGCGTTGGATATTTTATTTGGACATGAGTTTTATCACCGGCGAATGGATGTGTTAAACGCTCGAAAAACAAATTTTGCTTTTGGCGGTTTATATGAATTGGCTGCCGCAACTACTATTATCAGTGCTAATTCGTATCAAGACAACTATAAAGTAGAATCGTACCTAAGCCGTTTGAATTACAATTATGCACAAAAATATTATTTGTCGCTTAGTTTCCGGACAGACGCTTCTTCCCGCTTTTATTCAGCGAACCGCTGGGGGCAATTCGGATCTGTCGGCGCTTCTTGGAGAATTTCGGAGGAATCGTTTTTAAGCGGTATCGAAAGCATCAATAACTTATCGCTTAAGGCTAGCTACGGAACGCAGGGAAATGATATGATTATTAATGGAGAAACAGGATTTGCCAATTATTATCCTTGGCAAGCTACTTATAATTTAGACTACCCCAATGCAACTTTCAGTGGCGCTGTGGTTACAGGGCTTGAAAACAAAAAATTGAGTTGGGAAAAAAATAATAACTTCAATCTAGGGATTGAAGGGCGCTTTTTTGATCGTTTAAGTTTTGAAATTGAATATTTCAATAAAAAAACCACCCATTTGCTTTTCTATAGACCCAAAGCGATTTCTAGCGGATTCGACGGATTTTGGGATAACGTAGGGAATATGATTAATCAAGGAGTCGAAATCAGTATTACAGGTAATATTATCAAAACCAATGATTTTGCATGGAATGTAGTAGCAATCGGCACAGTTATAAAAAATAAAATAACAAAACTCAACCAAGAAGCGCAAGGTGAAATAAAGTCCAATAATACCATCTTGAAAGAAGGAGAACCTATTTATTCATTTTATTTGCCTAAATCGGCCGGCGTCGATCCTAATACAGGATTACAACTTTTTTGGGCGCCCCAATTCGACGATAAGGGAAATATACTTTCGGAGAAAGAATGGGTAATTACATCCGATCATACTAAAGCGCCGGTGAGCAGGGTTGTCGTAGGAAGCCGAATCCCCGATTTATATGGAAGCCTTACTTCCGAATGGAGGTATAAGGGATGCGATCTTTCTGTATTAGCTACCTATTCCATTGGCGGCAAAATGTTGGACTGGAATTATATTGACCTGACAGGAAGTAGTAAAGTCATTTATAATGGTAATACTTTTCATAAGGATGCATTACGTGCATGGAAACAGCCGGGGGATATTACGGATATTCCTAAAATTTGGTGGAGCCAAACTACGCCTCTCACCGACCGTAATTTAGTTAACGCTTCTTATCTTGCTTTAAAAAATGTAGCTATTGGTTATACTTTTCCTAAAAAAATAACCGATAAGGTAGATATTGAGTCTCTACGCGTATTTGCGCAAGGAGATAATTTATTGTTATTCAATCATAGAAAAGGAATGGATACTCAATTTAACTTTTCGGGCAATGTAAGTAACTATTCATATATAATCAACCGTTCAATATCATTTGGCATTGATTTAACATTTTAATTATTAGTAACATGAAAAAAATAATATATATAATAATCATTGGTTTGACAGGGGGATTCTTCTCCTGTAGCGACGACGAGTTGAATACAAATTCCACAGGGAAAATTCCGGAAAATATAATATTTAAAGATATAGATGCTGCATTTGTAGCCTTAAACGGCATTTATCGTAGTACGTATGTTACCGGATGGGCGAGCGGAAACGTACATCAAAATTTTGGTATTACCTCTACCATTCTTTATGCCGATTTGACAGGTGAAGATATGGTTCAAAATGAAATGGGTAACGGATGGTTTTATTTTGATTACCGTTATCAAGTAAAATCGTTTTACACAAGCCAAGCTTGGCGTCCTTATGCCCTGTGGAATTTTTATTATACATTGATCAGCAATGTAAATTGTATTTTAAATTTCGTTACGGAAAAAACTCCCGGTAGCGAAAATGACAGAAATAATTTGTTAGGACAAGCTTATGCACTTCGCGCTTATTGCTATTTTTACTTGATTCAAATATACCAAAGAACCTATATTGGTCATGAAAACGATCCGGGCGTGCCGCTTTATACCGAACCAACGACTACCGTCACTGAAGGAAACCCCCGGGGTACGGTACAAGGGGTATATGATTTGATAAATCAAGATATTAATACGGCAATCAAACTATTGGAGCAAGTGAAACAACACAAACAAAAGCATAAGTCGCATATCGACTACTATGTGGCGAATGGTATCAAAGCGCGTATTGCTTTAGTACAAAACCGATGGGAAGATGCGGAAAAAGCAGCTAAAGCCGCTTTATCGAAAAATGGTTTGGCAATTGCTTCCGAAAATGATATTCTAAGCGGTTTTAACAGCATAAATATGAAAGGGGTGATGTGGGGAGTGGAAGTAATTGAAGACCAAGCTACCTCTTATGCCTCTTTCTTTTCTCACATGGATGCCTCCGTTAATTTATATGCCAATAATTCCCGTAAGTGTGTCGGTAATTGGTTGTATAACCAAATTCAAAATACCGATAAAAGAAAATCGTGGTGGAAAGGACAGCTTTCTAAGCATGAGGATACAGGTACTGAATGTAGTTATAATCAACTTAAATTTCGTTTTAAAACTGCAAACTCTTATGCGAGCGATTATATTTATATGCGAGCCGAAGAGATGGTATTAACGGCCGCTGAAGCATTGTGTCGTCAAAAAAAATATGCCGAAGCTCGTTTATTCTTGGAACAACTAGAAATGGCGCGGGATTCCGGATATGCTTCCCGCTTAGCTCGAATAACCGATAGCGATGTTCAAACGATTTCTTCCGAAGGGAATATTACTACCTTATTGGATGAAATATTAGTACAACGCCGCATTGAATTGTGGTGTGAAGTTGGACGTATTTTCGATATTTTACGTTTGAAAAAAGGGTTCTACCGGAATTGGAACGGGTCCAATCACAGTGATTTGCTGGAAGCCAAAGACACGCGAAATCCTGAATGGTGGGGACCTATTTTAACTATTCCTCAATCTGAATTTGACGGCAATATTAATATGGATAATATCAAAGATCAAAATCCCATGTAGTTAATAAAAATTAAGGAAACGGTGCTTTATTGTTTTTGTTAAATGTTTGTACAATATTTGCCAGTATGACGGCAAAACCGGAAACGATCCAGAAAAGCAAACGATTGGATTGTTTCCGGCTTTGTCTTTCCTTCGCATTTGTAAATCTCGAATTTTCCCTGTAAGTTTGTGCGAACTTATTGAAAAATATACATGCCATGTTGGATTTAAATCTGCCTCCTGTAACCCTGAAGATAAAGAAGCAAGCAGGGAAAAATTATGTTTTCGATCGTTTGAGGAAGCAATTTGTACGCTTGACGCCGGAAGAATACGTGCGGCAGCGTTTCGTTTCTTTTCTGATTGAATATAAGCAATATCCGGAAGGTTTACTGTCCAATGAAGCGAATATTGAATTGGGAAACGTGAACCGTCGTTGCGATACGGTCCTTTATGATAAATTTCTACAACCACAAATGATTATCGAATATAAATCGTCGAAAGTTCCTCTTGATCAAAGTGTTTTTGACCAAATAGGCCGCTATAATATGAGTTTGCAGGTACCTTGGCTTGTTATTTCCAATGGTTTACAACATTATTGTTGTTTTATTGATAAAAAAAAGGGAGAATATTCCTTTTTAAAAGAAATACCCGGCTATGAAGAATTATAGTATGCTCGGTGATATAAAAAAAAGGCTGTCCATTAAATAGACAGCCTCCTTTTTTGACATTGTTTACTGTTTGGTTAGTATCTATTACGACTATAACCTCCTCCACGATAATTGTTAAATTCGCGTCTTGGGCGTTCTTCACGTGGCCTTGCCTCGGATACGGAAATGGTTCTTCCATCGTATTCTGCTCCGTTCAATTCGGCAATAGCTTTGTTAGCGGCTTCATCGTCGTCTATTTCTACGAATCCATAACCTTTAGACCTACCGGATTGACGGTCGGTGATGACTTTAGCGGATGTAATTACTCCGTACTCTTCAAACAAATTGGATAAATCGGCGTCGTTTACTTTGAAACTCAAGCCTGCAATGAAAATGTTCATTTAAAAAAATAAAATGTAAATAAAAAAATTAATTAAAAATCAGATGAGGATTATCGCAGACTTAACACTAAAAACGAATAAAAAAACTCGAAAAAGAAATAAAACTGTTCTAAAGAACTCAAATGTTTGGGCAAAGGTAAGTGATTTATCCGAAAAAACAAATTTTTGTTCTAAAATTTTTATTTTAATAACATATATAACTCATGATAGTGCGATAAAACGCAATAGTTGATTTAGATAATGCCCAGATTGCCTGATAACTTTTACGAAATTAATCTTATTCGTAACTTCAGTTCTCTATCAACGTGAAATCCAATTGTTTTTTTTCTAAGTTAGCCCGCATCACCTTAATTTTAACAGGGTCGCCCAAAGAATATTTCTGTTTGTTTCTGCGTCCGATTAAACTATACGTTTTTTCATCATATTCGTAAAAATCGTCCCGTAAATCCCGCATTGGAACCATACCTTCACAAAGATTTCCGTTCAATTCGACATACAATCCCCATTCGGTAACACCCGAAATAACGCCGTCGAAAATCATTCCGATTTTATCCGACATAAATTCCACTTGTTTGTACTTAATAGAAGCTCTTTCGGCATTGGAAGCCAGTTGCTCCATGTCCGAACAATATTTACATTCGCTTTCTATTTTTTCTTTCGGTGCCGAGCGACCGCCGCTCAGATATCGTTCCAATAAACGGTGTACCATCATGTCGGGATAACGCCGGATGGGTGAAGTAAAATGGGTGTAATACTTGAAAGCCAAGCCATAGTGTCCGATGTTAGCCGTACTGTACGCAGCTTTAGCCATTGTCCGAATAGCAACAGTTTCGATCAGATTTTGTTCTTTTTTACCTTGTACCTGATCTAATAAAGCATTGATACTTTTGGAAATATCGCTACTTTGACCCTTGTCTTTCAACTTATAGCCAAAACGGCGGATAAACGCCACAAAAGTTCCCATTTTTTCAAGATTGGGCAAGTCATGTATGCGGTAGACAAATGTTTTAATTTTTCTTCTTTCGGAAACTTTACCGATAGTTTCCGCTACCGTTTTGTTAGCCAACAACATAAACTCTTCAATCATTTGATTGGAATCACCGGCTTCTTTGAAAAATACATGCAAAGGTTTACCATCCTTATCAATATCGAATTTTACTTCCACTCGTTCGAAATTAATCGCTCCATTTGAAAAACGCCTTTTACGTAACAGTTTGGCTAATTTATTCATAATTAATAAACGATCTTTCAATTCATCCGAAATATTTTCCGGCAATTGCTTTCCGTCGATGACGTCTTGGGCTTCTTCGTAAGTAAACCGGCGATTGGAATTGATAATCGTCCGTTTGATGCGGTAATTTTCTATTTCGGCAGCGTCGTTCATTTCAAAGATGACGGAAAAACATAATTTATCTTCCCCAGGACGCAAAGAACATAAATCGTTACTCAAGCGTTCCGGCAACATCGGGATGGTACGATCGACCAGATAAATGGATGTTGCCCGGCGAGCCGCTTCCTTATTGACGAGGGTATCCGGTTTCACATAATGCGTAACGTCGGCAATGTGAACGCCAACTTCCCACAAACCGGTATTAATTTTTTTGATAGACAAGGCGTCGTCAAAATCTTTTGCATCTTTAGGGTCAATAGTAAATGTAAGGGTTTCCCTGAAATCTTCCCTTGCCTTTATTTCTTTTTCCGTAATACGGGCGGAGATTTTTTTAGCCGCTTTTTCAACCGTTTCCGGATATTTGTACGGCAAGCCAAATTCAGCTAAGATAGCGTGCATCTCCGTATCATTATTTCCACTATTACCCAATATATCAATAACTTCGCCTATCGGATTCTTGGCTCTTTCCGGCCATTCTAAAATTCGAACAACGGCTTTTTGCCCCGATTGTCCTCCTTTCAATTTATCGTATGGAATAAAAATGTCATTAGCGAGGATTTTGCTATCGACAATCAGGTAAGCGTAATTTCGAGTCACTTCCAATATGCCGACAAACGTATTTTGAGAACGTTGAAGGATTTCAATTACTTCGGCTTCGGGTTCTCGGCCTTTCCGCTTCGCCAAAATTTGCACTCTCACTTTATCTCCGTTCATGGCATGCATGGAATTGCGTTCAGCAACGAATAAAGGGTTTCCTCCGTCGTCGGGAATAAACGAATTTTTACCGTTAGAACGTCGTTCGAAGCGCCCTTCGGCAGTACTGCCTAAGCCATTGAGCCGGTATTTCCCTCTCTCTATTTCTACCAAAAAGTCTTCCCCAAACAACGTTTTTATAACATCGAGTACCATTAATTTACCTACTGCGCTTGTCGCGCCAATTTCGGCGCTCACCTGCTTGTAATTCATCATTTTTTGGGGATACGTATTGAATAGGTTGATGACGCTTTGTATGATTTCTTTCTTTTTTAATCGCCTCTGAGGTTTCATTTCTTTGAATTTTCCTTTTGCCATAATCGTTTTTATCTTCTTAATACCGGCTAAAACTATCTTTAATATAAGCCTAATGTTTTCACAAAGGTAAAGTTTTCTTTGATAACGGCAAAAATTCCTTTTGTCCTGAAGAAAAGACGAAGATCAAAGTAGTTTAGGAATAAACTTTCCTTGAATGAAAAAAAATATTAATTTTTCATAGGAATACTTCAAAATATAATTCCAATAGCGTTTTTTTTTATCAAAATTTTGTAAATTTGACCCCGAAAATAAGGTTTCACCTACTAATTTAATATGGAAGAGATTCATAATCCATCTCAGGAAGCCGGCGACACAGATCCTGACGGGCGATCGTGGGAACAATCTGAAGTGAAAAAGTATGCTTTTGTTACGCGGCGGGCATTGGAGACCGACCATATCGGTTACTGTTACCGTGATAATCCGGAAAATAACATTGACAGTGGTTGGCGTTTTCTCTATGGCGATGAAGATGATGAATATCTCGATAACCCGATTTATACCGAAACGGTTTATCCGGAAGAAATGTTATCGATCAATCCTGCTTTGGACCTCATCTTTTCGGCTCCAATAGGAAGCGAGTTTGAGTGGGACGATAAAGCACAAATGTACAATGAAATAACGACAAATTATGAACGATGAACTAGCAAGCGATGATATAAAAACGCATAGTTTATCATTCGTCATTTTTATATAAATCTTAAAAAAACAAATTCATGAAAACAATTAAATGGATGGGTCTATTATTGACCATTGCGCTCGTTTCTTGTAACTTAGGGAAAAAGCCGGAAGTTGCCAAAGAGGGAAAAAACATTGGTATTCAAATGTATTCTTTGAAGGATGACATTGGGGGAAACGCTGAAAACATCAATTCCATTATCTTGAAAATTGGGGAATTGGGATATAAGTATGTGGAAGCAGCTAACTACTGGGACGGTCTTATTTATGGAATGAGTCCGGAAGATTTCAAGGCTAAAGTAGAGGCTGCCGGTCTTTTACCTCTTTCCTGCCACGTAAACAAAAATATGTCGGAAGACATGGAAGAAGTATGGGCTTGGTGGGATAAGTGTATCGCTACACATAAAGCCGCCGGTATGAAATTCATCGTTGTACCTTCTATGCCGACGCCTGAAACTTTAGAAGGATTGCAAGTTATTTGCGATTATTACAATCAAATTGGCGAAAAATGCAATGCCGCCGGTTTAAAGTTCGGCTATCATAACCATGCTTACGAGTTTGAAAAGGTATATGACGACGGTACGGTGATGTACGACTATATGGTTCAACACACCGATCCGGATAAAGTTTTCTTTCAATTAGACGTTTACTGGTGTCAAAAAGGCGGATACGAAGCAACTACTTTGTTTGAAAAATATCCGGGACGTTTCACGACTTTACATATCAAAGATGAAGCAGAACTGGGTGAGAGCGGTTATATGGATTTCGAGAAGATTTTCAACAACATCGACAAGTCGGGCGCAAAATATCTTTTCGTAGAAGTGGAAAGGTATAACTTCCCACCGATAGAATCGGTCAAAAAAAGCTTGGACTACTTGAACGATGCTGCATTTGTAAAAGCAGATTACGCCCAATAAATTAAGGTTTCGTACTTGGTCTTCCGTTGCTGTGAGCGGAACGAAGCAATTCAGCAAAAATGATTATACTTCAGGGGGGGGATAGTTTTGTACTACGCACAAAATTATCCCCCCTGAAGTATAGCAAATAACCGTATCATTTTCGGTCGAAGAACGGATTTTTGGATGAAGCTGTAACCGGAATAGCAAAGACCGATCGGCAACCGCTTAACCAATTCAGTTTCTGTGCAGTTAAACCTACTGAAAACATCACTCGCGTATCCAAACGAAGATCGGCGGCTGTGGCGCATGCCGAACCTATTGCAATCCCGACGTCTACGGAGTTAAGTACGCAAGGTATAATTTCCGGTTTTTCACCACAGGAAGAGTAACCGCAATGGCCACAATTTAATCGGTGTTCCAACGATCGAGTGCCTATGAGCACTATGGCTTCGGCCGAGAGAATGTTTTTAGCATCCCGGATAAAAAATTCCAATCCGTTTTGCTCTCCCAGTTCCCTCGTTTTATCGGATAAAATTTTAATATCATCACCTTCAACCGCAGCAATTTCAATAATATCCATTCCTTTACCTTTGGGAGCGGTGCGGGCGGCTGTCATCATTTGTTTGACCGCATTTATTAAATGCTCATGACGTGTTTTTCGTTCATTTAATATCATAGCGAACGCATTTTATGCTAAAAAACAGAATTTAATTCTTATTTATTTAATAAACTGGTTGATGTAAGGAATTTCCTTTACCGGTAAATCCCTTTTAACGAGAACAAAAATATAAACCGCCAGCAGAATCGTATTGAAAGCCATGTGCCACCCGGCATGCCCGATCGGGACAAAATACGAAACCGTGAATAAAGCTGCCGCCAGGAATGTGTACAAGCCGATGGTTTTCAAGTCGTAACGGATGGGATAATTTTTTTGTCCGATAAAATACGACAGAAGAACGATCAGGCCGTTGCCGATAAACGGCGCCCACGCGCAGGCCATATATCCGTATCGGGGAATAAAGAAGATGTTGACGCCGATAATCACGACGGAAGCAATGGTGGAAAATACCGCTCCCCAATACGTTTTGTCGGTCAACTTGTACCAGAAGGAAAGGTTGAAATACACGGCAAAAAACAGTTCGCCGATCAGTACAATCGGTACAACATGCAGGGCGCCGAAATATTCCCGCTCAATGAAATACTTGATAATATCCAGGTAAAATACAACCCCTAGGAAGACAAGCAGGCCCAGTAGAACGAAATATTTCATTACATCGGCATACGATTGCCGGGCGTCCCTGTCTTTGCTTTTTTCAAAAACATAAGGCTCGTAGGCGTACCGGAAAGCCTGCGTGAACATCATCATGATCAAGGCGATTTTGAAGCAGGCGCCATAAACGCCCAATTCGTCGAGAGCCGATTTCGGGTCGGGATAAACATGCGGAAAAACCAGCTTGTCAACGACCTGGTTACTCATTCCGGCAAGCCCCATAATCATCAACGGGAAACAATAGCGAAACATCTCAAGGGCCAGACGCCCGTCCCACTTGTAACGGAAACCGATAACTTCAGTAAACAGGCAAACAGTCTGTATACCGGTTGCCAGCAGATTGGATATCAGTATGTAGCCCAGACGAAAGTCGTCGATCCAGAACCAGGATATCAGGCTCGGACAATGCCTGTTTATCCAGGGACAAACCACGAGAAAAAAGACGCAGAAGAGGATATAAAGGATGACATTCAACAGTTTCAGAAAGCCGAACTTTCCAGCTTTTTTCCTGTAGCGCAGATAAACGAAGGGAATGGCGCTGATCGTGTCCATGCTCAGGATAATAAGCGTCATGCGGATATAGTTGTCCGGAATTTCATCGATCCAGAGATAGGGACGGATGGACGGGAGAAAGCTCAGGAAAATGATCAGGAAAAGCAGGGTAATCCCGCCGACAATCAGGAGCGTAGTGGAATAAACCGTATGGGGCCGGTATTTTTCCGTTTGGTTGGCAAAGCGGAAAAATCCGGTTTCCATTCCAAAAGTCAGGATAACAATGATTAAAGCGATGTAGGCGTAGAGATTGGTCATCATGCCGAAATCACTTTTCGCCAAATTATAGGTGAAAAGCGGAACCAGCAGATAGTTAAGCATTTTCACCAGTATGGCGCTTCCCCCATAAATGGCGCTGTCCCTGATCAATGATTTGCTCTTTGCCATGTTTTTCATCCGTTCCCGATTTTCCATTCAAAATAAAAATCCCTGCTGCCCCGTCCGGCTTCTTCCCAGATGTGCATAAGCCAATGATGTAACTTCTCGACCGCGGGGCGTGCGCTTGAGGAATCCTTCCTTGATCAGGAAAGGTTCGTAAACCTCTTCGATTGTTCCGGAATCTTCGCCCAAAGCTGTTGCAATCGTGGTCAGACCCACCGGGCCGCCGTTGAATTTGTCGATTACCGTCAGCAATATTTTGTTGTCTATTTCGTCCAGGCCGTACTTGTCGATATTCAAGGCCTCCAGTGCAAAGCAGGCGATTGCCCTGTCGATCTTTCCGCTTCCCTTTACCTGGGCGAAATCGCGCACTCGCCGCAGGAGGGCGTTGCAGATGCGGGGCGTTCCACGGCTTCGTCCGGCAATCTCCCGCGCGGCTTCGTTCTCGCAAGGTACGTTCAATATATTCGCCGAGCGTTTGACGATAGACGTTAATGTTTCCACATCGTAATATTCCAGGTGCAGGTTGATGCCGAAACGGGCGCGTAGCGGAGATGTCAGCAAACCGCTCCGCGTCGTGGCGCCCACCAGGGTAAAAGGCGCCAGGTCGATCTGGATGGAACGGGCGCTGGGTCCCTTGTCGATCATGATGTCGATTCGGTAATCTTCCATTGCCGAATAGAGGTATTCTTCTACAACCGGGCTTAAGCGGTGGATTTCGTCGATAAAAAGCACGTCGTTTCTTTCCAGCGAAGTCAATACGCCGGCCAAATCGCCCGGTTTATCCAAAACAGGCCCTGATGTGAGTTTGAAGCCTACGTTCAACTCGTTGGCGATGATGTTGGATAAAGTGGTTTTGCCCAAACCGGGAGGTCCGTGCAATAGAACGTGGTCGAGGGCTTCGGAACGCATCCGCGCTGCCTGAACAAATATTTTCAGGTTTTCAACGATTTTGTCCTGGCCGCTGAAACTTTTGAAACTCAAAGGCCGCAAGGCATTTTCAAATTCCAGTTCCTTCTCGTTGATGCCGGTGGAATGTATGTCGTATTTCTCCATTGGATGCAATCGAATTGTTTTGAGGCCTCAAAGTTAATCATTTTCCAATGAAAGTGCGTATTCGTACGATTGAATAAATACATTTATCCAGGGATTTTCTTTCTCCGTTCCGGCTAAATTCGAATTGTGCCAGATGCTGACATAGTCCCCGCCCGATTTTTTACAGGCGTCGATCAAGTCCTTCATTTTTTGCAACGCTTTTTCCGGCGACGCCGATCGATGGAAAATAAATGTGGAATCCATTACAATGGTGGGATGAATCAACAGTTCGGTTTCCGTTTCGCGTTCCATGTCGTAAAAAAGATAAGGAACGGCCGTTCCCGAACGGAAACCGGGAGCCTGGGCGAAGGCGAGGGTAAAGTCTTCCCGAAAGCCGGCCAGATTCAATTCCTGAAAAGTTTCGGGATTCTGCATCCGCAAAAAATGCTGGCGGTTGAGTGTGATTTTCCGCCTCAGGACATGTTCCAGTTTGGATTTTTCTTCCGTCAGGCGATCGAGGTCGCGAAGTGTCAGGTACGACGGGTGCAAACCAATGGCGACCGATTGGAGTTGGCGAAGGTAGTTGTAGAACCGTCGTTGCGGGTAAACCACTTTCCGGTCGTAAGGGGTTTTCCCTGCAACCAGGACAAACAGATAGTAAAAACGGTTGTAGCGCTTTTGAATGGAGTCGATCCGGCGGATGGCCTGAAGAAAAGGATCCGGATGCAGATGCAGGAGGACAAGCGCCCGTTGCAGGATGCGTTTTATTTTTCCCCGCAGCAAATCCCGAACGGCGCCTCCGATGTTCCTGATACAGCCTTTATTGAGGTACAAGTAGGGGTGATCAATGTCGAATGTGCTGATTGTTTTGTATTTACGCAACTTGAAGGAAGAGGTGGCGTAGCCTTTTGCTTCCAGTTCGTCTTTCAGCAGGTAGGCCCAGCGATCAATGATCGGCGTTTCCAGAAAGCCTTTTCGATAACTCATGGCGACTTCGTGATGAAAACGGCCATGTTTGTCCAAACGTTCGGGAATATACTCTTCGTACAGGGTAAGCAGGTAAAAAGAGGCCGCAAAAATGTCGAAGGGAATATCGCTGCCGGTTTGTCTGAAAAAGCAGAAGAGGCCTTTCCATTCCGATTCCTGCCGGTCGTTGATCGGGTGAACGCCTTTTTCTGTCAGCAAGCTGTGTGGAACAATTTGCAGACCATGATTCAGCGGCTCGTTCGAATAGTTGATGCATGTGCCGGCTTGTTGCAGAAAACGGTTTTTGTCCGCAACAACCGTAAATTCTGTTCCCAGTATGCTGTTAAAAAGATGTTTAGCAATATAATGAAATCGTTTGGAGTTTCCTGTGGGGAAATAAATGTATACCATATTTTAACCGTATTAATATAAAAATCCAATCAATTGTTCTTCAATTTTTTTCATTGATTCAAACAAATCTCCCGCGTGCCGTCAAGCCGTTTCCTTGTTCCATCATGTTCAATCAAAGCCGTTTTTTCCTTGTTTATTCTGGTCCTGATTATCAAATTATTGATTTTTTTGCAAAAATACTAATTATATGGTGTACTTGCTCCTAAATCGGCTGAATTTTTTTGCCGCAAAAAAACAGCTGCCGGATTAGTCTTGAGTAATACAATTCATTTTTTGTTCGGGTATTTTTCTTTATTGTTTGCTATATACTCCAGCCATCTTGCATATAAATCATCCGGCAACTCTTCATATCCCAAATCATCTATTTGGTTGTATAAGTCTTGCATTTTTTCGTAATGCCGGTATGCTTCCGGTAGTTTGGCTTTCATAATTTCAGGTGTTTCGGCATTCAACAGGTAAGCCAAAGTCAATGTCAAACGTTCTTCATATAGCGCTTTCAGGATTAATGCATCCAAATCGTTGGAGAGATACTGCGCGGCGGTCTCTACACATTGCAGATAAAAATTGTCCAAACCAAACTTTTCAAAATAATACCGCGCCAAATCGAGTAATGTATGGGCTACGGTATTGGTCTTGTCCAAAGGTTCAAGATAAAGCCTGTTGCGGATGGCTTCGGCTTTGATGTAACTGTTATTCATATAATGGGCGTCGCTGAGTATAGCCCCGCAAGTCAGTTCAAGATTGTACCATACGCCATCTTCGTCCTGTATTTTTACAAAGGAATGTCGCGGTGAAAACGCCCAATAAGCTTCCGCTCCTGCCGCTTCTGCCAGAATAAGATAATACAGCGGCATGGAATAGCATTGGCCGACGCCGCTTCTCATCAGTTTGGTAACAAAATGACTGTCATAATGTTGTTTAGATTGATAATCATCGTAATCATATTTTATCGGTAAATGAATGAGTTGTCTTTCTTTTCCGGTACTTTTAATTTTCAGAGTATCGGTAATTAAACGAAACAGCATCATGTTTTTAACCGGATTATTATTCCCGTTTAATTTCTCTTCCTTTATTTTTTGATTGCAAAGTTGTATTTTGTTTTTTATAAAATCCTTATATTCGAAATAGTTCAACGAATTGCCATAGAAAGCATTTTCCACGAGGAAAACGGCCCATCCCAGATTCAGCGCTGTTTCTTTTTTCAGCATGGCATTGATTTCGTCAAATGCCTGATAAAAATGCTTCGCTCTTTCAGGGTCTATATAAGATTGGGATGAGAAACCGCTTCTCGTAAGTGTCAGGATTGTCGACTGCCGTTGAATTTCGGCCTGCATATTTTCCATATCCTCTTGAATCATGGCTTTGTTTCTTTCCTGAATATCCGTCATTATGTGCGGATTATAGGGACTAAGTAGATGTCAATAAATAACATGCTTAAAAAAGCTTGGTGATTCAAAAAAAAGAGTTATCTTTCTTCTATAAATTCTACCCTAAATCCCATTCAGATTCTTAAAAAGCGCATAAGTTATAGAATATGCGCATAAAATCCCTTACCCACGCCAATGGGAGCGACGTTCATCAACGCCT
>JAISOJ010000055.1 GCA_031275735.1 Dysgonamonadaceae bacterium | reverse complement strand
GGTGTAGATTTCGGCTTCCTCGCCGGTAAGCCAGACTTTTAATGATATGTCGCAGGTCGTTTCCATAATTCCCTGATTTTTTTTACCGGCTGTTAATCGAAAAATATATCCATAATCCTCGTTTCTGCCACCGAAACAACCGTATAATCGGCCAGGCTTCCCTTCATTCCGGCTTTCAGGACGGAAATGGCCTCCTCGATGTTCGATGCCTGGGCCAGTATCCGGACTGCCGTCTTCTTTTCCGCTCCGCTTTTCTCGTCCAAAGTAACAAAATAGACTTTTATCCGGTAATAGCGGTCGCCCCGTTCATTAAGAAACAGTTCATTAATACGCGTCAGCCTGATGCCTGCAACGGTAAACTCGCCCGAAATGTACGGCTTAATTTGTTCAATAAAACGGGCTTCCGCTTCCGTAAAAGAAAGAGCGTTCACCAGATAAGGTTCCGTTACTTTTTTCAAAACCCCATTTTCCATTGTTTTCTCATAAGAAACTATACATTCAAACCATTTCATATTATTAATATTGATTGATTATTACTATGACTTAACTAACCCTTGTTACTACTATTTTTTCCGGATCTTTAGCCGATACCGAATACGCTTTTCCGAAAGCCTCCTTGAGCATGGTGGCAGATGCGCGTATGCTCAAAGAATTATAATCCTTTTTCGGAAATTCAAATACATCGCCCGGATGCATCCCCAGGAGCGTAGACCGGATATTGATCCTGTAAATTGTTTCCATATAAATTTTTTGTTATGAATTATTTTTAATATATTTATAGTGCAAATGTAAAACAAAGTTTCGTATTTGTAAAATAAAAATGCAATTATTTTACATTATAATATATACTTTTTTTATAAACAAATGAATATAAGGAATTTAGAAGAGCTGGTTGAAAAAAGCAAACTTACGAAACAGGAAATAAGTGATAAGTGTGGTTTTTCGAGACCTACATTGGATAGTGCATTAAGAGGAGCAGATGTAAAAATTAGTACAATTTTGTCGTTAGCGAAATTTTTCAAAGTTCCGATAAGTTATTTTTTTGAAGATGCGCCCAATGGTATTACTCAAACGGGGAAAGGTAACGTAATAGGTAACAGTAACCGGGTTATGGTATCCGATTGCGAGAATAAATTGGAAATGGCACAAAAGGAAATTGAGCATTATAAGGAACTGTTAGAAGAAAAGGAAAGGACGATACAGATATTGATGAATAAATGAAATGGAAACACACATTATTGAGAACATACCGTCTGCAATTGCACAAAACATAGATTTGTTGGCGATTCAAAACAGGATTCATGAAATCAGAGGTTATAAGGTGATGCTGGACTTTGATTTGGCGGATATGTATCATGTAGAAACGAAAGTGCTTAATCAAGCAGTAAAACGTAATATCGACAGGTTTCCTTCTGATTTTATGTTTCAACTTACAAATAAGGAATTTACAGACTTGAGGTCACAATTTGTGACCTCAAATTGGGGCGGCACCCGATATTTGCCTTATGCGTTTTCGGAACATGGAGTTACTATGCTGTCAAGCGTATTGAAAAGCAAAAAAGCGATTAATACCAACATTTTTATTGTTCGTGCTTTTGTTGCATTACGCCAATACGCCCTCGGATACGCAGAACTTAAACTGCAACTGGATAATTTCATGCTGGAAACAAACATGCAATTCAATGAAATATATCAGGCGCTCACGGAACTGGCAGAACAAAAGAAAGAAGCCGATAAACCCCGCAATCCGATAGGGTATCAGCATATTGCACAAAATAGAGAATGAGTGTCCCTTGCCCGGTGTAGCGTCTATGTTGCGCCGGATACGGACGGTTTATTCAGGCGTTGGCGAATAAGCGGAAATAAAAAATATATTATTAACTTTACAAACAAATCAAACAAATAAGCAATATGGCAGAACACAAACATCCCATTCGCGAAGCGGAGCGCTATTTGCAAAATGCAAGGCAAATCCTTACTGAAAAGGCAGAAAAGGATGGCGATTATTACAATGACAGCAAATATGTCCGCATGGCAGGCAATACGGCCTGGAGCGGCGTGCTTATCGCATTGGATGCTGCATTGGGAGTACGCAACGGGCTAAAACGAAAACAACGCCCCGAATTTAAAGACTATCAGGAGGCTATCGCAAAAAAGGACAGCAAAATGACGCGCCCTTTGTTGGGCGCCTATGAATCTTTGCATAAAACAATGGGGTACGATGGTAATCCACGTTATAAAATAGTACAGGAAAGTTTGACGCAAGCGAAGGAGATACTAGACTGGGCCGACAGGCACTATCAAAACTAATAAGACACAGCCCAGCTCGACGTAGCGTCCCCGTTACGCCGGATACGGACGGTTTATTCAGGCGTTGGCGTAAATTAAAAATAATAGATCGTTATGGAGTGTCATATTCAACCGGATTGGCTGTTGATTTGGATACAAAATGATAAAACATTAACGTTACTACTAACGGCGACCGGTACTCATTCCGATTTATTTAATACATAGT
>JAISOJ010000029.1 GCA_031275735.1 Dysgonamonadaceae bacterium | reverse complement strand
TTGGATATATCTCGCAAGTAATAGGCCCTGTGGTAGATGTTTCGTATGAAAAAGCGGGACATTCCGTTCCCAAAATCCACGATGCGCTCAAAATAACCCGTCCCGACGGTAAACTGCTGGTTGTAGAAGTACAGCAACACATTGGAGAAGACACCGTTCGGACAGTTGCGATGGACTCTACCGACGGTATTTACCGGGGCATGAAAGTCGAAAACCTCGGCAAGCCGATTTCCATGCCGGTGGGCGATCAGGTAAAAGGCCGCTTGCTGAACGTCATCGGAGAAACGATCGACGGAATGAAGCCCGTCAATTACGAAGGCGCCGAACCGATTCACCGCGATCCCCCCAAATTTGAAGACCTCTCCACTTCCACCGAAATCCTTTTTACCGGAATCAAAGTCGTCGATTTGCTCGCCCCCTATCTAAAAGGAGGAAAAATCGGTCTGTTTGGCGGCGCAGGCGTAGGTAAAACGGTGTTGATCATGGAACTGATAAATAATATTGCCAAAAAGCACAACGGATTTTCCGTTTTTGCCGGAGTCGGAGAACGAACCCGCGAAGGAAACGACCTGCTTCGCGAAATGATCGAATCCGGCGTAATCCGTTACGGCAAAGAATTCAAGGAAAGTATGGAACGCGGCGAATGGGACCTGTCCAAGATTGATTACGAAGAATTGGCCAAATCACAGGCGACGCTGGTTTTCGGACAAATGAACGAACCGCCTGGAGCGCGTTCTTCGGTTGCATTGTCGGGTTTGACGATTGCCGAAGCCTTTCGCGATCAGGGCGGCGAAGGCGGACGCGACATCCTTTTCTTCATCGACAATATATTCCGTTTCACCCAGGCCGGCTCCGAAGTCTCCGCACTTTTGGGGCGCATGCCTTCTGCCGTAGGCTATCAGCCGACACTGGCTACGGAAATGGGCGCCATGCAGGAACGGATTACTTCCACGAAAAACGGCTCCATCACTTCGGTTCAGGCGGTTTACGTGCCTGCCGACGACTTGACCGACCCCGCTCCCGCAACGACTTTCGCTTTCCTGGACGCTACAACGGTTTTAGACCGGAAAATCTCCGAACTGGGTATCTATCCCGCCGTTGATCCGCTGGGGTCAACCTCCCGCATCCTCGACCCGAATGTCATCGGAGAAGTGCATTACAATACGGCGCAACGGGTGAAACAATTGTTGCAACGCTATAAGGAATTGCAGGACATCATCGCGATTCTGGGTATGGAAGAGCTTTCCGACGACGACAAGTTGCTAGTCAACCGCGCCCGCCGCGTGCAACGTTTCCTTTCGCAACCGTTCTATATGGCTGAAGCATTCTCCGGAGTGCCGGGCGTAATGGTCTCGATTGAAGACACTATCAAGGGATTCAACATGATCATGGACGGCGAAGTGGACGACTTGCCCGAACAGGCTTTCCTCAACGTGGGAACGATTGAAGACGTAAAAGCGAAAGCGAATAAAATTAAGAGTTAAGAATTATGAGTTATGACTTGTCACTTGTCACTCGTTACTCGTCACTAATAAAAAAATGAAACTGGAAATTGTTTCTCCCGAAAAAATAATCTATGCCGGAAACGCCGAATCGGTGACTTTGCCCGGTGTGAACGGTCTGTTTACGATTTTGAACCGTCATGCCCCGATTATTTCCGCCCTGGACAAGGGCAAATTGACTTACAGCGTCGAAGGAAAAGAAACGGAACTGACTATCAACGGAGGATTTGTGGAAACTAAAAAAAATATCGTATCAGTTTGTGTAGAATAGTATGATATCACTCAATAATAAATACATACTCTACCTGATACTCCTGAATGTAGTGTTAATCACAGGTTTAATACGCGGGGGAAAGCTGATTTTTACGGACACGCCTCCCCTTGCGGGAACAGGCGCGGCAATTGCTTTTTTCTTTCTGTACGAAATCCTGGTAATGCTGATTACAAACAGGAAAAGCAAAAGCATTACACCCCGTCAATCCGTCAATCTCTTTTTGGGATTGAAAGTCGGAAAAATACTTCTGTCACTTGTATTTATAGTGATTTATGCCTTGGCGGTCAAAGTGGAGACGAAACGCTTCGTGCTGATTTTTGTCGCGCTTTATTTTATTTATTTAATGTTTGATACCATTTACCTGGCAAGAAATGAAAAAAACAGGAAACTGTCTTAAAAGTCCTTTGGATACAATCTCTTTAAGAGTAAAAGGACTTCTCTTTCTTTTGTTCCTCCTGGCGGGAACGAACGTTTATTCGGAAGAAACTCATCAGGAAGGAGAAAAACCGGAATTGAATGTCCGCGAATTGATTCTCGACCACGTAAGCGACGGATACGACTGGCACATCACCTCTTTCGGCCGCCGGCACATTTCCATTCCATTGCCCGTCATTGTGAAAAGCAAGGAAAGCGGCTGGCACGTATTTCCATCGTCGAAATTTCATCACGGACACGAAGCATACAAGGGTTTTTACATTGCTCAAGACGGGCCTTATAAAGGTAAAATTGTGGAGAAGATTGCGGGTCAAGCCCGCAACGGCAGGGATTACGAAGAAGTCCGTCCCTGGGATTTTTCCCTGACGAAAAACGCCGCTTCGCTGGTAATGAGCAGTATTCTCCTGATTATCCTGATACTCTCCTGTGCCAACTGGTACAAAAAACGGGAAGGAAAACCGGAAAACGCTTCACCCAAAGGATTCGTCGCCTTTGTGGAACTGGTTATCACGAGTATTGTGGACGATGTGATAAAACCTTGCATCGGAAAGAATTACAGACGTTACACCCCTTATTTGCTGACGGTATTCTTTTTTATCATCATCAATAACCTTTTGGGACTGATACCCGTTTTTCCGGGCGGAGCCAACGTGACGGGAAATATCGCAATCACCTGTATACTGGCATTATGCACTTTTATTATCGTGAACGTATTCGGAAGCAGGGAATACTGGAAAGAAATATTCTGGCCCGACGTCCCCTGGTGGCTGAAAGTTCCCGTACCGCTTATGCCGGCAATTGAAATTGTCGGGCTGTTTACCAAGCCATTTGCATTGATGATTCGATTATTTGCGAATATTCTGGCCGGACACGCCATTGTACTGGGGTTGACCTGCATTATATTTTTAACCGTAAGTTTGGGAACGGCAATGAATTATGGAATGACGGCGCTTTCGGTTATCATGACGGTATTCATTGATTGCGTGGAATTACTGGTCGCCTACATACAGGCTTACGTATTCACGATGCTCTCGGCGGTCTTTATCGGCCTCTCGCAGGTGGAAGCGCATCATGCCCCTAAATCCGAAAACATTGGCTAACGAATGATTATGATGAAACATGCATGTTTAATAAACACTCGAAAACAAGTAAACAAGGAGATTGCGGATCAAGTCCGCAATGAAGGCCGCCTGTCGCTCGTCACTTGTTTACCCGTTAACTTATTATGAAATAGAAAATTAAATATAAAAACAAATATCACAACTCCAAAGTCCCCCCAGGGGATTTAGGAATTAAAAAATTAAATTATTAAAATTATGTTAATGACAATTTTATTACAGGCAGCAGCAGGAGCCGGTTTAGCAAAATTCGGCGCAGGATTGGGAGCAGGATTAGCAGTTATTGGCGCAGGTTTGGGTATCGGGAAAATCGGCGCCTCGGCAATGGAAGGGATTGCACGTCAACCGGAAGCAACGGGAGACATCCGTACAAACATGATTATTGCCGCCGCTTTGGTGGAAGGAGCTGCTCTTTTCGCCATTGTAGTTTGTGGATTCCTTTTATAAATAACAAACCATGTCGTTATTAACACCGGATCCCGGACTCTTGTTTTGGATGCTCCTCTCCTTTGGAGTAGTCTTCTTCGTGCTTGCCAAATACGGTTTTCCGATTATCGTAAAAATGGTAGATGAACGGAAAGCCTTTATCGACAAATCGTTGGAAGCGGCGAAAGCGGCAAACGACCGTCTTGCCGGAATCAGGGAAGAAGGCGACCGGATTTTGCACCGGACCAGGGAAGAAGAAATTCGCATCCTGAAAGACGCCAACGAAGTGCGGAATAAGATTATCGGAGAAGCCAAAGAACAGGCAGCCAGGGAAGCCGCCAAACTGATTGCCGAAGCAAAAATTACCATTCAAAAAGAAAAAGAAATGGCGATTCGCGATATACGGAATCAGGTTGCAGCGCTTTCCATCGACATTGCGGAAAAAATCCTCCGCAGAAACCTGGACAATCAAGCCGCCCAACGCGAATTAGTCGATAAGCTGATCGAAGAAGCGCAGAAAAATTAAAAAAATGAATGTAGGAACAATTTCGACACGCTATGCCAAAGCTATTTTTCAATATGCTGCAGGACGAGGCGAAGAAGAGCGTCTTCACGCGGAAATGAAGGCCCTGTCAGAACAATTCACCGCTTTTCCCTTACTGGGAAAAGTTTTGGAAGACCCGACCGTTCCTTCCGCCGAAAAGATAAACGTCCTGATCACCGCCGCCGGCAAAACGCCAAGCGACGCCTGTCAACAGGCCGTTCGCTTAGTGATTAAGAACGGACGGGGACACTACATGCAGCACATCGCTTTGGTGTATGACAAAGTTTATCGAAAAGAAAAAAACAGGACGATTATCAAGCTGACCACAACGGAACAGGCGGATATTGACATGCAAAAAGCGCTTATTGACCTTGTTGTCAAGGAAAAAGACAAACAGGTAGATTTTGCGGCAACAATCGACGAAAACATTGTCGGAGGATTCATTCTGGAAATCGAAGACTTTCGTTTAGATGCAAGTGTGAAAAATCAATTGAACCGGCTACGGCTGGAATTAGTAAACAAGTGACAAGTAAACAAGTGACAAGTAAACAAGTAAACGAGTAAACAAGTAAACGAGTGACAAGTAAACAAGTCTTGTCTACTCGTTTACTAAAAAAAAAAATTATGCCAGATATAAAAGCAAGTGAAGTTTCGGAAATACTGAAAATGCAACTCGAAGGCATCGACACCCGCGTAAAATTTGAAGAAGTGGGCGTAGTACTTCAGGTCAGCGACGGCGTAGTCCGCATTTTCGGTTTGAGTAATGCCGAATCCGGAGAACTTCTTCAATTTGAGAACGGCGAAATGGGCGTCGTGATGAATCTGGAAGAAGACAATGTCGGCGCCGTACTGTTGGGGCATACCGACCAGATCAAAGAAGGCGATACGGTGAAACGCACCGGCCGCATCGCTTCCATTCGCGCCGGCGAAGGTCTTTTGGGGCGGGTCATCAATCCGTTGGGACAAGCGATCGACGGCAAAGGATCGATCGACGGACAGTTGCTGGAAATGCCGCTGGAACGCAAAGCGCCCGGCGTGATTTTCCGTCAGCCCGTAAATGAACCGCTGCAAACGGGTATCATTGCCATTGACGCCATGATTCCCATCGGTCGCGGACAACGCGAGTTAATCATCGGCGACCGCCAAACCGGGAAAACCGCTATCGGCATCGACACCATCATCAATCAGCGGGAAAATTACCTGGCCGGAAAGCCGGTCTACTGCATCTACGTCGCCATCGGGCAAAAAGGCTCGACAATTGCCAATATCGTCAACACCCTGAGGGAAAAAGGAGCGCTCGAATACACCGTTGTCGTAGCCGCTTCAGCATCCGATCCGGCGGCTTTGCGGTTTTATGCACCGTTTGCAGGCGCTGCCATCGGGGAGTTTTTCCGCGATACGGGACGCGCCGCCCTGGTCATCTACGACGATTTATCCAAACAAGCCGTTTCTTACCGCGAAGTATCGTTGATTCTTCGCCGCCCTTCCGGTCGGGAAGCATATCCGGGCGATATTTTCTATCTCCATTCCCGCTTGTTGGAGCGCGCCGCCAAAATCATCAACAACGATGAAGTAGCCGCCCAAATGAACGATTTGCCGGAAAATCTGAAACCTTTTGTCAAGGGAGGCGGCTCGCTGACGGCATTGCCGATTATCGAAACGCAAGCCGGCGATATTTCCGCCTACATTCCGACCAACGTGATTTCCATTACCGACGGACAGATTTTCCTTGAAACCAACCTGTTTAACGCGGGTATCCGTCCCGCAATCAATGTCGGCATCTCCGTATCAAGAGTCGGAGGAAACGCCCAGATCAAGGCAATGAAAAAAATTGCCGGTACATTGAAGACCGACCAGGCGCAATACAGGGAACTGGAAGCATTTACCAAATTCGGAGGCGACATGGACGCCGTTACGCGAAAAACTTTGGATAAAGGAAAGAAAAATGCCGCTTTGCTTATTCAGCCGCAATACCATCCGTTGCCGGTAGAGAAGGAAATTGCCATTATCTACGCAGGAACCAAAGGTTTACTGTATGACGTGCCGGTAGAAAAAGTCAATGAATTTGCTAAAGAATTTCTCGAAATACTGGAAGTAAAATACCGCAAAGAAGTATTGGATGTACTCAAAAGCGGCGTTCTCAACGAAGAAGTAGAGCAATTGCTTGTTCAGACGGCGACGGAATTAGTCAAAGGGTTTCAATGACGCTTTGGGGTTTGGAAAAAAGTTGTCATTACGGGCTAGACCCGCAATCCCCCGTTTCATTCTTAATTTAAAAACATGGCTTCATTAAAAGAAATAAAAGGACGTATAGCTTCGGTAAAATCGACGCAGAAAATTACGGCGGCGATGAAAATGGTGGCTTCGGCAAAGCTTCGCAAGGCGCAATACCAAATCGAACGGTTTTTGCCTTACGAAAACCGCTTGACCGACATATTGAACCGTTTTCTTTCGTCCGCCTCGGAAGAATTCAACTCACCCCTATCGGAAACGCGCGAAGTGAAACGGGTAGCTATCGTAGTCCTTTCGTCCAATTCCAGTTTATGCGGCGCTTTCAATTCCAACATTATCCGCTTATTGGCGAAAGCCTTGGAAAAATACCGGAAATTGAACTGTGAAACAGCCGTTTATCCGATAGGAAAAAAAGTGGAAGAAGCGGTGCGGAAATGGGTTTTTCCGGTTGAAATCGCGGGAAGTTACCTTTCGTTGATAGACAAGCCTCATTTCGACGGAGCCAAAGCCATCGCCGACGGGTTGATCGCCGATTTTCTCACGAATAAAGTCGATCGGGTGGAGTTGATTTACAACCATTTCAAGAGTACGGCAGTTCAAGTGCCGATGGAAGAAATTTTCCTGCCGGTGATTTTAACGGATAAGTCGAACGGGAAAAACATTTCGACGGACTACCTTATCGAACCGGACAGGGAAACATTGTTAAACACCTTAATTCCAAAGTCTTTACGAAGCAAGATATACGCCATACTGCTGGATTCGGCAGCGGCGGAACAGGCAGCCCGTACAGTGGCGATGCAGATTGCTACCGACAATGCCGACGAGATTCTGGATGGGTTGACCATCCAGTTTAATAAACAGCGCCAACAAGCGATAACGAGCGAATTGCTGGATATTATCGGCGGCTCGGAAGCGTTGAAATAGGGCGCGATTTGCTTGTATAAAGTCTATTATAAATATTTTAATTCTGATTTATTATGAAACGAATCTTGTGTGTAACAGTATTACTGTCAATGGTTTTTTCTTTAGCGAACGCTCAAAATGCCCGCGGAGGACAAAAAATGAGCGTCGAAGAACGCGCTAAAATGACGACGGAATGGATGATTAAAGAATTAAATTTAACATCGGAACAAATTGCCCCTGTTGATTCAGTCAATCTATTATTTGCTAAAGCACAACAGGTTATCTTCCAATCTTCCGAGGGTGACCGCGAAAAAATCCGGGAAACCATGTTAGCTTTGGAAAAGGAAAAAGAAACGGCTTTTTCCGGAATTTTAACTGCCGAACAATTGGAACTGTATAAGAAAAAAAGAAGCGAAATGTTGGAAAATAGTAGAAAAAGGTAATTAATCTGCCCTAAAAACCGGAACGAAAAAGAAAATATTATTTACGGTTGAAGGATAGGGTGATTTATTGAATCACCACTACCCTACTCGCCTGGGTTCTTGCCTGCGCCGACGTATTGTACATGGCTTCACAGGCAATAGCCGGCAAAACAAACGAACCGGCATACGAGGCTTGCAAGCGAACTTTGAATACTTTAGCTTTTCCCCTCGGCAAGTCGAAATATGTTAATACGCGGTCGTCACGTACATCACGATACGTATAAACATCCGACGCCGTAACGTTATCTCCGGAAGTCATCCGTTCGTTAAAAATTTCCCAACCCGAAGGAATGATGTGCGTCAAAGCCAAATCGGTGTAATCGTCCACAGCGCTGATATTCGAAACTTTAATTATAGCGGTAAAATCTGTTCCTTGTTTGATTTTCGATACATTTATCGTTTTGCCGGATAAATCGGCATAGGAAACATCCAAATGTAAATTGTTTGCTACAGATGGAAACGTATCGTTGATAGGCCGTGATTTCGAAACTAAATTCACATAAAGCGATCCGCGACCTTTATTGGTAATTGAAAGATTTCCTTCGTCCGCTTTAGAAGGTAATTGGATCTGGTAAGAGGCTTTACCCGATTTCACTTCGTCTTGATTTTTTCCGTTTAGCGTCCAATTAAATTCAAGGGTGCCGGATATTTTTTCGGCTAAATTTCCCATAGACATCAGAGCAAAGGCCGTCGATTGCGTATCGAAATACGTTTGTTTCGAGAGTTTTTTTGCTATTTTCTGCGCTTGTTTGAAAGCTGCATCCATACGCCCCATTTCTATTAAAGCTTGAAGAATCAAAGATTCGTCACGTTCGGAAGAACCGTAAGTATAACTCGAATAATAAGGCGCAATGTCGGACGAAATATTGAATATCAATTCTTCCGCCGGTTGCATTTTTCCACTGAGAGCATACGCTGTAGCCAGTAGCCACCGGGACTGCAAGAAAAGGTCTTTCGTTTCTTTCAACCGGTTCATCGCTCCTAATTCGGGAGCATCGGCCAAAGCCAAACTATAAAGGCGGAAAGCCTGTTGGAAAGTAGATTCTTTAGCGATATAATCATTAACCGGAGCGGGCGACCAATTTCGGGCTTCTTGAGATTGATAGGCTTTCCAGCGATTCAATACGCCTTCATTTACTTCAAAACCTTTTTCTTTCGCTAATACCAGGAAACTACCTGCATACGAAGTAATCCATTCATTGGCCTGATTTTGTCCCGGCCAATAAACAATACCGCCGTTAGATAATTGCCGTCCATATAAGCTTCGAATCGCTTCGCGGATATTTTTTTTGATAGTTTCCGTCTCAACATTATCCACGTCTTTGAACTGAGTAATGTATAATAAAGGTAAAGCGGTCGACGTCAATTGTTCGGAACAATAATTCCCATAATTGTACAAGAAATCCAAACGGCGAACGATATCTACCGAAGGAATTCTCGAAACTTCGAGTTTCACCCAATCGTCATCCGAAGTTCCGGTAATCCGGTAATTGAAATTTCCGGTTTTTCCGGCGTCCAACAATTGGTATTCCGATAAAATAACCGCCGGATTAGGGTTGCGCACATCTATTTCGATGGTTTCTTTCGATATTTTTCCGCCGCCGCTAGCTGTAACAGTTACTTTTCCGACACCGGTTTTCGAGGTAGTTCTCATTCGAAAATACATCATCTCGTCGCCGGGTTTAGTAAAACGAATCGATTGATTGTTTTCACCTGCTATTTGGAGCAAACCGTTGGTTTCCACTTTGACCGACACGTTTTTTACCGAATTTTCCATAGCAAAAATATTGACCGGAAGACTGATTTCTTCATTCGTGCTTACGACTCTCGGCAAAGAAGACAATAGCATCAAGGGCGAACGAACCGGAGTTGTTTTTTCCGCTTTTCCGTAAGCGCCGTCTTGTCCTGCCACAATCATCGTACGAACGGAGCCTACATAAACCGGCAATGTTATTTTATGCTTCTTTTTTTCTCCCTTATTCAAAGCAAACGGTCCTAAATATTTCACAACCGGTTTGAAACGATTGGCTTTCGTATTGGCAAGCTTCATATCTTCGTCTCCGCCCACGCTGAACAAGGCCGAATATTTACCGCCAAAAGCGCCTAATACATCATCAAACATATCCCAAGTACGGATTCCCAAAGCCTCGCGGGCATAAAATTCCGACCACGGATTAGGTGTTTTGAAATTCGTTAAATCAAGTAAGCCATCGTCCACCACAGCCAAGGTATAAGTCATCGGTTTGCCTTCTTTTTCGCTGACTTCTACCGTAAATTCCGTTTCGGGGCGAAGGACGTCCGGCATGTTTATCTGCGGATTCAACACGGATTCTTTATTGGAAATAAACACGGGAACCACTCCGTACATCCGGATAGGCAAATCGTTGACTGTCTGTGCGTGTGGTTGTAATAAGCTGATATGAACATAAAAATTAGGACTCATTGCAGGCGCGGCTTTAAAGACGTATTTCGTATCTTCCTGACCAGATAATCTCACCCACTCCCGTTTTAATACTGTCGAACCGTTTTCCAATACCACCAAAGCATTTCCTCCAGCCGACGCCGGAATAATAACCGTAACATCTTCGCCTGTTTCATACGAGGATTTGTCTGTCGAAAAAGTCAACATTTTGATCCCATCCGGATCGGTTTTATTCGAACGTCCCCGCCACATCGGCCAATCGATATAAACTGTTCCTCCAACGGCATGTCCGCTATCTTTATCTTTTACATACACTAAAAAGCGTCCCCAATCGGGATATTGAAGATTAAAATTAAAACCGGTTTTTCCATTTATCGTCTTCAATTTTCCTACAACCACCGGTTTGAAAGAAGAATTGCTTATATAATTGGAAAAAGCTTCGTTGTTGTTTTCCCACCACCAACTCCATCCTATCTTATATATCCGGTATTCCAAATTATCGCGGTCTACCGGTTTCCCGTCGGCATTTACCGTAACTACCTGAAAACGGTGGTCGGTATCCGTTTCGATATATTTATCTTTTTCTTGGTTCAAATTCAATCCTACATACGAAACGAAGGGTGAAAAAGGAATATTTTCCGTATAAATGCTTGCATCGCCGCCCGGTTCAAATACGCGGCAAACAATGTTGGCATTCAGCATACCCGGAGCATTTCCGGCATACGGCATTTTCATATCGAATTTGGCTGAGCCTTCGTTATTTAATGTACCGTTGAACAATTCCGATTGCGAAAAGGAAAAATCGGTAGCCGGATTATTGAAAATATAATTTTCATACCCTTCAAATTGGGTAGAGGCTTTTGACAGCGTCATTTCAACTTTCACTTCCAAACCATGAGCGGTAGCTCCCGTCAACCAAGAAGAAGTTAAAGAAGCCGGAACACTTCCGGAAGAGGCGTCCAAATGCTTGCCTGTCAAAGCTAAATTTATCTTCAGCCGGTTGGGTTTAATCGTTTCGATACGAAACGATTTATGGAACGAAGTTCCTCCTATTTTGATGTAAGCGTTCCATAAACCGGTCGGAGCTTCGGCAGGTGTCGGAATGTGAAAAGTATAGAACCCATTGACGCCTTTGGTTAATATTTGTTTCGTAAAAAATTGCCCTTGCGAATTATATACTTCTAACGAAACAGGATGGTTTTCCGGTATCTTTTTTTCGAGGTCGTACAGGATAAACGTAACGTGCAAGGTATCGCCCGGACGCCACACGCCGCGTTCGCCATAAATATATCCGCGCAAGCCTTTTTCGATGATTTTTCCGCCTACATCAAAGCGGCTCAAGGAATTATCTTCTCCTTCGACCAAACGTAAATAGGTCTTTTGCCCATTGGCAGAGGCAACTAATGCAAAAAGTTTTCCTTTAGATTCGACAACAGCAAAACCGTTAACGTCGGTTTTTGCAGAAGCAACCGCCTGCAATTGGTAATTGTAAAACGTTATATCCACACCGGAAACAGGTTTGGTATCCAAGAGATTACTTACGGCTACCCACCACTTACCGGCAGAATTAGTTTTGGCAATAACCCCGATATCGGACATTATCACATTACGCGAAGCCTTTCTTTCGGACAACATATAATAAGACGGGTGACAAGGATTATTCCGCTCCTCCCAATCGTAAAGTTCCCAATCATAGTCCGAATTATCATATTCCGGATAAGGACTGTCCCAATAATTTTCTTCTCGCTCGTCCACGCTTACATCCAGCGGCGTCACCATCTCGGATGCGTCTTCCGAAACTGTTTTTTCGCTTTTTTTATCACAGGAATAAGTCGAATAACTCTGTTTGAAAGAAAGTTCTATCCGGTAAATAGACCCGGGATCTTGCCGAATAATTTTTGAAAGGTCAATGGAATAATTCTGCCAATCCTGTAATTTCGGGGAAGAGGGATTATCCAACCGGATTGTTTTTTTATAGACCATTCGTCCTGCCCGGCGCAATTCATACGAACCGTTAAGTGTATTTCTTTGCAAAAACGGCAAAATATTATTCTCGTAAATTTGGATGATTTTTAAATCTACTGCGCTCAGGTTAACTGCCCGGAAAGGAAGAGTCAAATTATTCGAATGAGGAATGATACTGCCCGATTTCAATATTTCGACTTGGGGCTTCAGTATTTCGAGCGATAAAGCTTTGGAAAAAGTTTCTTCCATTTTCTCTCCTTGAGTATTCTTGATTCCCTTATCTACATTAACCGTAATTTTTTCTTTCCCGCTCCGATCAAAATAGATAGCGACTATATTATCTTTCAATTGAGTGGTATAATTAGACAATTCGGGAATAATAATCAATCCTCTTAAATCTTGCGTAGTAGAAAGCGGATAAGAGAATGTGATCCGGACGCCATTTTCAGGCTCCGAAATTAATTCGGTCGAAAGGACTTTAAAAACGTTTAACGCCGGAATATTTAGCGTTTGCGAAACGATTTTATCAATGCCGAGAACCGTTCCATCAACAGTTATTTCCAGATCAATATCCGTTTTCTTCCGGGGTATATCCCGAAGAAGAAACCGGAAGATATGTGCATCGCCGGTCGCTTCAATTTCGGGTGAAAGCGCTTGTTTATCGCCCATTTGCACTTGGAAAGCCTTTTGGATTAAATCCAATTCGAATTTTTCATTCAAATGAATTTCACCGGTTACAGTCGCTAAAGCGGGATCGGATATATTCACCGGACGAACCAGAATTTCAATGCTCTTTTCTTCCACAGCGAATGAAAAATGAAAGATTTCATGCCGTTTATCCACCGAAATTACTTTGCCTAATTTGAATTGAGCTTGATAAGTTTCTCCGTTTTTCAGAGCGCCTTTATCCGGAACAAATTCAATAGTCCGATTATCCAGCCAATAAGCCTTTCCTTTTATAGAAGGCGAAAATGAAAACAATTTTTCTTTTGTCGCGCTACCGGATTCCACGTCTGCCTGTCCGTTAACCAATTCTATCCGAATGGTCGACGAAGAAGAAACCAATCCTCCGGTATAGGCGTTGATATAGGAAACAAATTCGGAATCGGGAACAAATTCTTTTTTGCTACAAGATAAAAATAAGCTCAGCAAACAAATAATTACATAAAAGAGAAATAGAGAATGTAAAATGCCGAACGAAAAACGGTTGATTATTTTGGAACGTTTCATACGAAAATGAGTTAACGAGTTAACGAGTTGACAAGTAAACGAATACTCATTTTCCTCCTTCTGGGTATGTGAAATACATGGATGTTTCATAAAAAACAAATTAATATAAATTATAAATTACGTTTGTCAATACCGATCCGAAACGTAATTTCCTTAATTTTTAAAAGTATGATAGTTTTCATGTAATTTAACTGTGAAATGAATAATCCAAAGGCAAAAGCAAATGTAAGAATAATAAATGAATTAAAAAAATTTAGCCTAAAAGAATATCTTTTTAGGCTATCAGACAATTACTTGTCAACTTTGCTTCGCCTATCGCACGTTCTCAATAGGCCAAGATGAATTTACGTTCCACAATGCAGTTTTGTTCATCCAGGACATTGATGTAATAATTCCCGTTCGGCAAGCCCGTCAACGGTATCAGTACCGTGGTTTCGTTGGATGTAAATGTCGTTGTCCGGATATAACCCTGATCGTTGTATAACTGTACCCGATAAGTATGGGTTACGCTTTCGTCCGAAGGCGATTGGTCCTTGTCCAACCGGATGGAACGGGTCGACGGCGTGTAAGAACAGCTATACTTCCACGACACGATGGTCAAGCTGGCGGAATAGAATTTATTGCATCCCGTAATGCTGCAATCCACCGTAACCGCTGTACCCGGAGTATAGGTCAAGATAACAAAACTCTGCGCTTTTATGGCCGGAACTATTGAATTAACGGATGTTACAGCTGATCCGTCGGTTTCTACGCTCACATATTCCGTGTTGGTTTCCCCTTCGGACGTAGTGGTACTCACTTCATAAACAGCCGCACGGGACGAAGACTGATCCGTACCGGCCGACGCATACTGTTTTACCTGCACGCTGTCGCCTTCGACGATGCCCGAAACTTCGCCTTGGGCTTGCAGGACAGCCTTATTCATCACCTCAAGCACGCCGGACGGAATGTCTCCTTCAGACGTGGAGGCGCTGTTTAATAAGGGATCGACTAAGTAAAATCCCGTAGAAATAGTTCCTCCCTTAGCTCTCCAGGAATAAGTGCAATTACCGGCTTTTACTCCTTCAGGAAGGGGTATAGCCTGAATGCGCATCTGTATATTGCCGTCGGGAAGTTCTACCCGCTTGTCCGGAGTCAGGACAAACCGATCGGGGATATTGACAACGACCGGGCATTCTTGCACATACCTTTTCCCGTTATAGGTAACCGTCAGACGCACCCAGGAATTATCGGCGCTGTATAATTTTCCTTTCACTTGAACAGTCTGGGAGGTTTGACCAGACACAATTTCGATATTAGGGGAAGCGGTCCAACTGTAAGTGGCGTCGCGCAGAGGGTGTGCGAAAAAATTCCTTTCAGCACAATCTATTTCATTGGGGCCTGATATCGGAAGCATAGCCCAGGCTTTGAACACGGCGGCATGGGCGTCTACCAGACCATAACCCATTTCATGGGTCCAAGTTCCGCTCGGGTGTCCCTCGAAGGGTGCATAACGGTAGTCTCCCACTTTTTGAGCTGTGGATTCGATAATATCCCGTACTTGCCGAGCTGTAAGGTCCGGATTTACAGATAAAACAAGAGCGGCAACGCCGGCGACATGCGGGCAAGCCGCCGATGTTCCATTAAACTATACGGTATAATCCGGGTTGGAATAATCACTTGTCAATATTGTACCGCCACAATCAGGGTGTATAGGGTCGCTTGGATTATAACCGATGCTTCCCTGTCTATCGGTAGCGGGAATTAATACGCCCGGTGCTACAACACTCAATTCCTGTCCGTAATTACTGCCCCATGAAGTTTCCGTATCGCATGAAGTTTTAGATTTTCTTTCCCCACAGGGAGAAACAGCTCCTACCGCAATCACATTAGGTAAATAGGACGGATATGGGAGTACTGGGTAGTTGTCATTCCCCGATGAAAAGACAACTACACAACCTAATCCGTTACGGCCATAAGTAGCGACGCTGTCTATAATATTTGTAAGAGCAGGATTAGGCCAACCGCCAGCCCATGAGCAGCTGATCACATCAGCTTTACCTTCATTACAAGCCCACCTGAAAGCATCCTCAGGATAACCATAAAATCTGCCTCCTCAACTTGCCTTGATCGGAATTATTTTACAATCAGGAGCAACGCCGGTCGTGCCGATTCCATTGTCTTTAACAGCTCCAATAATGCCGCTACAGGCAGTTCCATGACCTTCATTGTCAAAGAAAGGAGCTCCTCCTGTGTTACGGCCGGTAGAATCATGGCCGGGCAACAAATTAGCCGCCAAATCGGGATGATCCAATTCCGTACCTTCATCTATGACGGCAATTTTGACGTCCCTGTTGCCTTGTGTAATCCTCCATGCAGACTCTATATTAATATCGATTCCTGCTGTTCCCGAGTACTGTCCGGTATTTTTCAATCCCCACTGATCGCCGAAATAGGGGTCGTAGGATTGGAAGGGATTTAGAATGACAAATCTCGGTTCGGAAAATTCAAATAATCCGGTTTCATAAAATAAATTGGCCGCTTGCAACGAATTGAATTCGGATGTTTTGGAAACAGAAAGTATATATTCATCCTTACCAAGCCATCTGCCTTCCACAATTACGCAGTTGTTTTGTTGCGCCATTTGCTGTAGCTGCTCGTACGAAGACGATGGTTTGAGTTTTACAATAAACTCGCCGGTTAAGCCGGCTAGCTTCCCTCTATATTCCATCATGCTACTTGCTGAAACAACCATTGCATCCGCTTTGCAGTTTTCATACAGGGTGGATGAGATATCATCTCCGGATTTTGTTTCAATAACAACGAATGGCGGAATGACTTTCTCGTCTATATTGCTTACCAATCCAAAAGATTCAAGCTTGTTTTTAAAATCATTTATTTTTTCTTTAGTCGCCACCGTTAAATCCAAGTTGAGAAAAATCTTATCGGTTCGTTCTTTAATAAAAATTTTTTCATCCCCGTAGTAATAGAACAGATCTTCTGCCTGCATTACTTGCATTTGAGAAAACAGGACGATTACCGTTGCTAAAACATAAATTAATACTTTTGTTTTCATGACGCATATTTTATTGCATTATTATCATTCGTTTCGTATCCGCCGGCTTACCGGCTATAATCAGGGAATAAAAATAAACTCCGGATTTCAGTTCCGAGCTTTTTATGACCACAGTACCCGATTGACCGGCAGTATACCGTTTCAATCGTTTGCCGCTTATGTCGAAAATTTGGATTTCCGCCCCATCAATGCCGGCAGGCAGGGTATAGCGTATGCTTGTTTCTTCCCTGAACGGATTGGGGTAATTTTGAAACAATTCCACACTTGAACCGAAAATACTTGAAAGTCCTTGAAAGACATTCATAATAAAAAATTTCGGTTCGGAAAATTCAAATAATCCGGTTTCATAAAACAGGTTGGCCGTTTGCAGCGAATTTAATTCGGATGTTTTGGAAACAGAAAGCATATATTCATCTTTGCCAAGCCATCTGCCTTCCACAATTACGCAGTTGTTTTGCAAGGCCAGTTCTTCTAACTGTTCGTACGAAGACGATGGATTGAGTTTTACAATGAACTCGTCGGTTAAACCGGCCAGGCGACCCATATATTCCAATACGTTTGTTGCAGAAAGAACCATTCCATTCGCTTTGCAACTTTCATACAGGGCAGGCGGCACACTGTCGCCGTTTATTGTTTGAATAAGAGCAAATAGCCAGTACTCCCCCTCCCCCGGTATATCAGCTATTAATCCAAAAGATTCGATCTCGTTTTTTTAATCTTCTATTTTTTCTCCATTCACTACTGCCGTATCAAACAGGAGAAAAATCATATCGGCCCGTTCTTCCACATAAATTTTTTCATCCCCGTAGTAATAGAACACACTTTCTGCCCGAACCGCTTGTATTTGCAACAACAATACACCCGATAAGGCTAATAAATACAGAACTATTTTTTTCATATTTGTCAACCGTTCTTTATCTCTCTACCGGTAACGCCGGAAAGATCGGTTGGTTTGTCAGTAAATTTTTTATTTTTCTATCTTAGGGTTTGGCTCTCCTTCAGCGCTTGGGGTGCAGAGATTAGGCGTAGTTCCCAAACGATTGAAAAAGAGCCTGTTTGGATCCGGAGCGGGGAAACAGCACACCGTAATTACCGGATAGTGGAATTTTCCGGTAAAGCGGCAAGAGCGATATTGGGGTTAAAATGCGTTTCATACATAAACCGGCTGTATAATTCTAAAACCAGAATGCGAAGTTATACATAAAATTAAAATAAAGCAAACATTTTTTTATTTTTTTTATCAAAATTTATTCTTTCGAGAAATGACTCTCAATTTAAGGGATAAAATCCCGACCGAAAACGCAAGCGTCATCACTTTTACTTAATTTCCTTTTTTTATTTATGTATTTTTATTTCAATAAAATTAAAATTATTCTTATTTTTGTTTGGAATATAGTTCTACTGTATCGCACATTCAAAGCATCAACAGGTATAAAAGGTTGTAAAACAGGTATTTTATTAACGATAATAATCATTTTACCGGAAATTGTACCGTTTTACTAATATGGTCGCTTAGAAGTTTTTTATAGTTCAATATTTTATAAATATTATTTAAATGAAAAAAATATTTTTATTCGTTATTTGTGCCGGATTATTTACTAACATATCCGGATTTGCACAAGGTTTTCAAGGTTTGTGGAACGGAACGTTGAATGTGGGTGGAACAAAATTACGTCTTGTAATTCATATCGAAGAAAAAGACGGGACTTACACCGCAACAATGGATAGCCCCGACCAAGGTGTAAAGGGTATTCCTGTAACTTCGGTGAGTTTCGAAAATTCCGTATTGAAATTCGCCGTTGTTAATGCCGGCATTGAGTATGAAGGGGAATTAGGTACAGATAGCCTTATAAGCGGTACACTCAAGCAAATGGGATTATCCTTGCCTTTGAATTTATCGAAAAAAGAGATGGAAGAGGTAAAACTTGTTCGACCGCAAGAACCAACGAAACCATATCCCTATTACGAAGAAGAGGTTTCTTTCGAAAGTATGGAGGCAGGTATCCGACTGGCGGGTACATTGACTTTACCCCAAAAGGAAGGCAATTTTCCGGCAGTTGTATTGATAAGCGGAAGCGGGGCGCAAAACAGGGACGAAGAACTCATGGAACACAAACCGTTTCTCGTTATTGCAGACTACCTGACAAGGAATGGAATAGCCGTGCTACGTTTTGACGACAGGGGAACAGCTTCTTCTAGCGGTGATTTCCGGACAGCTACCACTCACGATTTTTCAAATGATGTGGAAGGAGGAGTAAAATACCTGTTACAAAGAAACGAAATTAACCGGCAACAAATCGGATTAATCGGGCATAGCGAAGGTGGAATAATTGCACCGATGGTTGCCGCCCGATCAAAAGACGTTGCATTTATTGTTTTATTGGCGGGAATGGGTATACCGAGCGATCAACTCCTTTGGATGCAACAAGATTTAATTGCCGAGGCGTCGAATATTAGTGAAGCAGACCGAAAACAAGCAAAAAGCATAAATAAAGGCATGTACGATATCTTGAAGGAAATAGCCGACACAGCACAATTGAAAGCTGCATTTACCGATTATTTAAATAAACTCCTACAAGATATTCCGGATACCGAAAAATCAAAAGGAATATATACCAACGATCAATTTATCCAGGCATCCGTCAATCGAATGACAAGCCCATGGATGCTGTATTTCATCCGATACAATCCAGCTCCCGTACTGGAAAAGGTAACATGTCCCGTTTTGGCAATCAATGGGGAAAAAGATTTGCAAGTTCCCGCCAAGCCGAATTTGGAGGCAATCGAAACGGCATTACTCAAAGGAGGTAATAAACAGGTTACGACCAAAGAAATCCCCGGACTCAATCATTTATTTCAGGAATGTAAAACCGGTTTACCGGCAGAATATGCTGCCATAGAACAAACTTTTTCACCTGTCGTATTAGACGAAATTTTAAGATGGATTAAGAAGCAATTGAAATAGAAAAGAATATTTATATAATAAATCATTTATATCTGAAAATTCGTTTTTATCATGTATATTTGCAGCCAATCATTCATTCGAATATATGCAAATACGACAAGCCGATATATTACAAATTTTAGATAAAAAAATATTTAATCTTATCTCGGAATCTGCTGATACACTTTTATATGAAACGTATGTTATCGGTGGTTTTGTTCGGGATTTAGTTCTCAATCGTCCCACCCAGGATATTGATATCGTATGCGTGGGAAATGGCGTTCAACTGGCGCAAGAAGCGGCAAAACGTTTAGGAAGACAAGCCCGTTTATCTGTTTTCAAAAATTTCGGAACGGCACAGGTAACATACCATGATTTAAAGGTGGAATTTGTCGGTGCACGAAAGGAATCATACCAGCGCCATTCGCGCAAACCTATCGTGGAAGACGGAACGTTGGAAGATGATTTGAACAGGCGCGATTTTACCATGAATGCTATGGCTATCTGCCTTAATAAAGAACATTTCGGCAAATGGATCGATCCTTTCGACGGACTGAAGGATATAGAAAATTGTGTGATTAAAACGCCACGGGATGCAGATATTACATTTAGCGACGATCCGTTGCGGATGTTGCGTGCTATTCGTTTTGCCTCCCAACTGGGCTTTTTTATTGAAGCCCAGACTTTCGAAGCGGTGGAAAGAAATAAAAATCGTATTGAAATTGTTTCCAAGGAGCGTATTGTCGATGAACTTAATAAAATCATTTTATCTCCCCGACCCTCGATAGGCTTCGAATTGTTGGATCAGACCGGTTTGTTGGAGATAATATTGCCCGAATTAATTGCGTTAAAAGGAATTGAAACTAAGGAAGGGATTGGACATAAAGATAATTTCAGTCACACGCTTAGAGTGTTGGACAATCTGGCAAGAACGAGCAACAATTTATGGTTGCGTTGGGCGGCTTTATTTCACGATATAGGTAAACCTAAAAGCAAACGTTTTTATCCCAAAACAGGTTGGACCTTTCATGCACATGAATTTATCGGAATGAAAATGCTCAAATCCATTTTCCGGCGAATGAAATTACCTTTGAATGATAATTTGAAATACGTCGAAAAATTAGTTTCTTTGCATATGCGCCCGATTGTCTTGTCGGACGACGAAGTGACCGATTCGGCTGTTAGGCGTCTTTTGTTTGAAGCAGGAAACGACATCGACGATTTAATGTCGCTTTGTGAAGCAGATATCACATCCAAGAATCCGGAGAAAGTCAAACGTTTCCTGTTTAATTTTAAATTGGTACGAAGCAAATTAAAAGAAATCGAAGAAAAAGATCGAATACGGAATTTTCAGCCGCCCATCGACGGGTTACAAATAATGGAAATGTTTCATTTATCTCCGGGAAGAATTGTAGGCGAGTTAAAATCGGCGATCAAAGATGCAATACTGGATGGAGTAATTCCCAATGAATATGAAGCCGCTTATGTTTATTTGATGCAATTAGCTGAAGAAAAAGGAATTACGAAACCCGATAATGAATATTCTAAAATAATACAGTCATGAAAAAGTTTTTGAAAGTCGTAGGCATAGCCCTACTTGTTATTTTGTTATTATTGATTATTTTACCATTCGCTTTCAAAGGTAAAATTATTGAAATCGTTAAAACGGAAATCAATAAATCGATGAATGCTAAAATCGATTTTGAACATTTAGGATTAAATTTTATCAAAAGTTTTCCTAATGCTTCTATTAGTTTAGACAACTTTTATATTACCGGAGTGGATGATTTTGAAGGAGATACTTTATTCTTCGCCCAAAGCCTTTCTGCAACGGTGAATATAAAAAGTTTTTTTGGAAATTCGGGTTATGAAATTGTTAAAGTAAGCTTAGACAACGCCCGTTTACACGCAATTGTCCATGAAAACGGCAAGGCCAATTGGAACATTGCTCCGGAAACGGAAGAAGTGAAAACGGATACGGCAAAATCCGCCTTTAAACTCTTACTAAAAAAAGTAAGTATTTATAATACAAGTATTTATTTTGACAATGATTCAACTAATACCAATCTTGCCCTAGAAAACCTGAACTTAAATCTTTCGGGAGATATGACAGCTGATGAAACTCGTATTCGAACTGATTTTACCATTGATTCGCTAACTTTTGTTTCGGATAAGATCCCTTACCTGTCAAAAGTCGGAATACGAAGTAAAATAAATGTGGATGCCGATTTGAAAAATCAAAAATTTACCCTTGCCGACAATAGTATTGAAATAAACGCCATTAAAGCCGGTATTGACGGATGGGTAGCCATTTTGGAAGATGAAAGTATGGATATGGATATTAAGTTGAATGCTCCGGCTACTCAATTCAAAGATATCCTGTCTTTAATCCCTGCTATTTATTCCAAAGATTTCAAAGGATTAAAGACTTCAGGTAAAGTTACTTTAAACGCTTTCGTTAAAGGAATCATGAAAGGAGAAAGCCTCCCCGCATTTGATGTAAAATTAGATATAGCCAATGCTTTCTTCCAATATCCCGGAATGCCTAAGTCTGTTACCGATATCCATACCGATATTCATGCTTTTAACAAAGGTGGAATAGCGGATAATACCGTAATCGATATTTCGAAGTTTCATTTTGAATTAGGAAGTAATCCTTTCGACCTGAAACTACACTTGAGTAACCCGGTAAGTGATCCGAAAGTTGATTTATCGGCAGTCGGTCAATTGAATTTGGAAATGGTAAAAGAAATCTATCCGCTAGAGAATACGGATTTAAATGGACATATAGACGCTAATCTGCAATTATCGACCCGTTTATCATCTATTCAAAAAGAACAATATGAAAACGTAAATGCTTTGGGAACGTTGAATATTAAACAAATGTCGGTTAAATCGGAAGGATCGCCCGATATTTTGTTAAACAATGCCTCTCTTTCGTTTTCTCCTCGTTATGTCGACTTAAGCGCTTTCTCGGCTCAAATTGGTCAAAATGATATTGCAGCCACAGGTAAATTAGAAAATTTCATTCCGTATTTTTTGAAAGATGAAACGTTGAAAGGAAATCTATCTATCAATTCCAATTATTTGAATTTAAACGATTTTATGAAAAAATCCGAAGGTGAAACGACTAACGACACAGCATCCATTACCCTTTTCGAAATTCCGAAAAATATCTATTTTAATTTAAATGCCAATTTAAAACAAGTTATTTTCGATAATATGAATATAACTAACTTGAGCGGACAAGTACTTGTCAATAAAGGGAAAGTAGATATGAAAAATTTATCGTTAAACGCATTGGGTGGAAAATTAAACGTTAACGGTTATTACGATACTGGAAAAAATCCCCGGCAACCCGATCTTTCGTTGGATTTGGACATGAAAGAGATTTCATTTACACAAACATTCTCTACTTTTGTTACTATCCAGAAATTAGCGCCGATTTTCGAAAGTATAAAGGGTAATTTTTCTACAAACCTCAAACTCAGCTCTCCTTTGGGCGAAGGATTTACGCCCATCCTCACTTCATTGGTCGCTAACGGTTTATTGCAATCGAACAATGTAGAAGTATCCAATGTAGGAGTATTGAACGGTTTAGCCGACGTATTGAAAAACGAATCTTTGAAAAACCTGAAAATCAAAGATTTAAAATTACCTTTTGATATCGCAGGCGGTCGTGTAACAACTAAACCTTTTGATATCAATTTAGGGATGGGTAATATGAATCTAACCGGGAGTACCGGTTTGGATCAAACCATTGATTATATGGCCAAGATAAACTTAGCAGATAAATTGTCTAATAAATATGTGAAAAATATTTCGGTTAAAATCGGCGGTACTTTTACTAAACCCTCTTTTAGCGTTGATACAAAAGAAGTTGCCGATCAGGTTTTGGGAAACCTTGCCGGTTCTCTGTTAGGTACAGGATCGGATGCTTCTTTGACGGAACAAGTAAACGAACAAATCGAAAAACAGATCGAAAACATCCGTAAGGAAGCCAAAGCCGCTGGCGATAAGTTGATTAGTGAAGCTGAAAAACAAGGTAAGAAATTGATTGACGAGGCGAACAAAACCTCCAACCCTTTAGCCAAAATTGCTGCGGTAAAAGCAGCAGAAGCCGGAGCAAAAAAATTGAAAGAGGAGGCGCAAAAAAAAGCCGAACAATTAAATGCGGAAGCTGAAAAACAGATAAATAAACTGAGAAACAAGGGAAATACGGAATAAAACAAAAATATTGCATACAAAGAACGAGGGTATGCCATCAAAACGTTTTTTACAGATGGCTTACCCTCTTACTAACAAACCAAAAATTGAATCTCATTGATGTTCCGGTCTCAACAAATCGTTAATTGTTTTGACGGGATTGAATGTTTCAATCGGAACCTCTACAAATACCGTATTCCAATCCGACATAGCGCCGTTCCACAAACCCGGTAATTCCAGTGCTTTGAGTTCTTTTCCGTTTTTGGATTTCAACGAAATGAATCCGGTATTTTTATCAACATGTTCCGGTAAATTAAATTTATTTCCTTCATAATCTTTGAGTGCACAAACTAAATCCACCGGATTGAAATGCGTTCCTTTTTCAAATAAAATCTTTTTGGCAGGATCTTTCAAGTCAACTTGAGAACTTTCCAATATTTGCAAAGAGATTGTACCATCCGGATTTGCTGTCAAAAAAGGTCCTCCACCCGGTTCGCCCTCGTTGCGCACCATACCACAAACACGCAGAGGACGATTTAATTTTTTTCGCATATATAAAACCATTTCTTTCTCTTCTGGGAGCTTTGTTTCCGGATTTATGATATATAACTCGTCCCGGAGGAAATAATAGATTTCCATCAATTGTTCGTGCGTATATTGTCCTGAATCAATCAATCGGAGATAATCAAATATTTTTTGTTGGCACGAAACAAGTATTCCTGCTAATAGTTTTTTATAATGTACCGTAAGTAATTTGAATGAATCGGGAACCACATTATCGATGTTTTTTATAAATACGATATCCGCTTGAATATCATTTAAGTTTTCAATCAAAGCGCCATGTCCTCCGGGACGAAATAATAATTGGCCTTCTTCTCTAAAAGGTTCATTATTTATATCGACAGCAATTGTATCGGTCGAAGGCTTCTGTTCACTGAAACTTACCTGATAATTTACGGAAAAACGCCCGGCATATTCCGGAGATTTTTCGTTTGCTAATGATTCAAATAAAATTTTATGCTCAGGTGAAACCGTAAAATGAATATTGATTTGCCGAGATTGGTTGCATGCATAAAAAGCGCCTTCTACCAAATGTTCTTCCATAGCTGTCCGAGGTTCATTAAAATAAGCATGGAATAATATCAATCCTTTAGGTAATTGGCTATAATTGAGTCCTTTTTCATATAAAAGATTTTCTACTACCGGTCGATATTCGTTATTTGCAATCAATTCGGGGATACTTTTCCCTTCATTTGCCAAACAAAATTTATTTAAATCCGGATAAAAAGCAAAACGGACGATTCCTTCAAAAAAAAATTTTTCAGAAGAAGTAGTGGGCGTATTGCGACCGGATTCTAAAAACGCATGTAAATCTTTGAACATACGACTCGCTGCGCCTGAAGCCGGAACAAATTTTACGATTTTTTTGTTTTGATTTAAATAATTGTGCCATACGTCCAGATAAAGCGCTTGCTTATCCTCCGGTATTGATCTAATTCCTTCTTCAACAGAAGCGGAAGCTACGATAGATAAATAGGGAAATCCTTTTTTGAAATACATCAATTGTTCTTCCAATTGTTTGGCGGATATACCTTTTAATTCTAATTGTTTGATGTCGTACTGTGTTAACATAAGATTAAATGTATTAAACTACTTTCGCAAATATATACATTATGAAATTAAAATCCTAACTTTGCCGTTAAATTATTTTTTTTAATGGAATATCTACTAACAGGCGAAGATCCGGCTGTTTTCTTAAAAATTTACCGCCGGTTACTAAAAGGCGTCAGGGACATGGTTTTACCCGGCGATTTAGTCAAAGTCAGGCGTTACATTGAAGCCGCTTCCGAAAAAGACGCGTATGGCAAAGACATTTACGGGTTAAATGTTCTTAATCGTACCATTCATACGGCCTTGATTGTAGTAGAAGAAATCGGTCTCAAACGAACGTCTGTCTTAGCCGTTTTACTTTCGCATTTAGTATTAAATAACCATTGCGACATAAAAGAGATAGAAAATAATTTCGATTCCGATACTGCCGGAATTATACGGGGATTGGTTAAAACGCATCATTTATATGATAAAAAAGTCGCTATTGATAATGAAAATTTTCGTACATTGCTCTTATCTTTCGCAGAAGATGTACGGGTAATTTTGATTTTGATTGCCGAACGTTTGTATTTGATGCGCATGGCAAAAAAAATTACAGAAGACCATCGTTTGCAAATTACAGCCGAAGCTTCTTATCTTTACGCTCCTCTTTCGCATCGTTTGGGACTATATAAGATAAAATCAGAATTGGAAGACCTCTCCCTGAAATTCCAAGATAGGGAAATGTACGATTTTATTGCTGGTAAAATCAATGAAACCAAACGTTCGCGCGACAAATATATCGCCGAGTTTATCGCCCCTATCGAAAAAAAATTGCAAGAATTAGGATTGAATTTCGATATCAAAGGACGTACTAAATCCATTCATTCGATACGAAATAAACTTTTGAAACAACAGATAGAATTTGAAAATATATACGACCTATTTGCCATCCGGATTATTCTCGATACTTCTGTGGAAAAAGAAAAGGCCGAATGTTGGCAAGTCTATTCGGTAGTCACGGATATGTATCAACCCAATCCTAAAAGAATGAAAGATTGGTTGTCCATTCCTAAAAGCAATGGTTATGAATCGCTTCACATCACGGTTATGGGACAGGAAGGCCGTTGGGTAGAAGTGCAAATCCGGACTAAACGAATGGACGAAATTGCCGAAAAAGGCTTAGCCGCCCATTGGAAATACAAAGGACTGAAAAACGAGAGTGGTTTGGATAATTGGCTTAATAATGTTCGCGAAGTATTGGAAAGCAAAGATTCGTCGCCTACAGATTTAATCCACGATCTTAAGATGGATTTATACGACGAAGAAATTTTTGTTTTCACACCCAAAGGCGACTTGTTTAAACTACCGCAAAATTCGACTGTTCTTGATTTTGCTTTTGCTATTCACACCGGAATCGGATCGAAATGTGTTTCTGCCAAGATAAACGGGAAAAATGTTTCTATCAGGCACAAACTTCAAAGCGGCGATCAGGTTTACATCCAGACTTCGCCTAACCAAACGCCGAAACAAGATTGGCTTGGTTTTGTCGTCACCTCCAAAGCTCGTATAAAAATCAAGCAATCGTTAAAAGAACAAGCAGCTAAACAGGTTGAATACGCCAAAGAATTGCTTCGTCGCCGGTTTAAAAACCGCAAAATTGAGGAAGAAGAAGCCCGGTTAATGCGAATAATCAAGAAAAAAGGATATAAAAATATCACCGATTTTTATGCCGATATTGCTGATGGAAATTTGGATGTAAATACAATTATTGATCAATACCTCGAATTGGAAAAGAAAGAGCAGGAAGCGAGTGAACATGTCGATCGAAGTGTGGAAAATTATTGTGCGCCTGCTTTCAATGATGAAATTTATAAAAAAGAAGACGTCTTAGTCATTGACAAAAATCTTACAGGTATTGATTATGCGCTCGCAAAGTGTTGCAATCCGATTTATGGCGACGAAATTTTTGGATTTGTTTCTACTCAAGGTATAAAAATTCACCGCTTGAACTGTTCGAATGCTCCTGTGCTGTTCAAAAAATACGGTTACCGGATTGTCAAATCCCGCTGGGCGGGAAAATCAAGTGCCAACTATCCTGTTACTTTGAAAATAGTAGGACATGACGATATTGGTATTGTTACTAATATCACTTCGGTCATTGCGAAAGAAAACGGTACAACGCTTCGTTCAATCACAATTGATTCTTCCGACGGATTGTTTCAAGGCACACTCATCGTGATGTTGAGCGATACTTCGGTGATGAATACGCTTATTAAAAAGATAAAAATGATAAAAGGCGTTAAGCATGTAAGTCGAAGCTAATTTTTATTTTTTATCCTTTTCTCCCTGAATCGCCGTAAAAATTGTGAATCTTATCAATAAAATATCAGACAACTTGTGTAAACACTTTTTCTCTATCCGAAAATCTTCTACTTTTGATAAATATGCCTGGATCGTTTTCGTGCTATAAAGTTAATTATTTCATGCGTTTGCCCTAGTATGATCATTGAATAATTTGTTCGTTTATTTAAATTAGTTTATCTTTGCAGTAGCAAAAACGAAAAAGGCCCCGTAGTTTAGTGAATAGAACGGCAGATTCCGGTTCTGCAGGTCACAGGTTTGAGTCCTGTCGGGGTCACAAAAACATTCAAATCTACAATTTGCTTATAATCAATACAATTACCATCAAAAACAACCCGTGCAAATTACCGTAAACTCACTTTTCATTCCCGTTTTTTTCCAAAATATCCAGATTATTTTGCTGTTTTTGCCGAAATAAATTACAAATTATGGCAACCTTAAGCCTGCAATTAGAACAAAAGACAAAGAATTGAATACGGTTTATATCCGCATCAGTCATAATTCAAAGACGGATTATATAAAAACCTCGATGTCCGTTCACAAATCCGGCATCAGGAAAGGCGAAATAGCCGACCGCACGATTCTGGCCAACTGCTGGATAAAGATTAAATCGTATACGAACAAATTAAATAATCTAAATATTGAAAGCTGGACGGTCGGGGAGATAAAACAATTTCTTGCAGCAGACACAGCAGACATATCATTTTCGGATTTTGCAAGAAGCTATATCGACAAAATGCGGGTTGCCGGAAGGCGGAAACCAGCCAGCAACTATATGTGCGCCCTTAATTCCATTGAAAAACACTACGGGAAAAGCATCTCCTTCTCCGACATCACATCAAAGGAATTGAGAGCATGGATTGAAAACCTCTCCGATACAAAAAGGGCAAAAAACATGTATCCGGCTACGATCAAAAAGTTGTTTGACGAAGGATGTATGGAATATAATGATTACGACAGGAACATATTCAAAATTTCCAACCAGCCTTTTAGATTAATCAAAATACCCGACGCCGATACTCCTCAAAAACGCTCAACCGATGCGGAAACGATAAGGAAAATACTTGACGTATCTCCGGAGCTTCCCCGTGAAGTTCTTGCGCATGATGTTTTATTGCTTGTTTTGTATTTAATAGGAATAAATACGGTTGACCTGTACAATTTGGAGAAAACGGAATTAAAAAATGGAAAGCTTTGTTATAACCGGACAAAAACAGAGGGAAAAAGAAAAGATAAGGCATATATTGAAATCGCCATAAGCGAAGCGATATTACCCTTGTTCAAGAAGTATGAGGGGAAAAGGCGGCTGCTTGTTTTTTCGGAACGATACGCCGATTCCGATATATTTTTAACTCATGTTACGCAGGATTATAATTTTTGATCATCTCAAGTTCATTCCAAGCGTTCTTCAATACCTTGAAATAAATTTTAGATTTCAGAGCAAAATGATTCAATCGATGAATGAATTTCAATTGTTCCGGCTTGATGTAAGCCAACAGGGAGGCAAATAAATGATTGTTTTGCGTGGTCACGGTTCTTGTAGGGGACTTTTCCAGAGATACGTTCTGTTTGAGAGACTTGTGATATTCTTCCACACTCAACCGTTTTTTGTAAAGTGTCCGGAAATCTTTGGCGGAAAGCTCCAAATCGTTGCTTACCAGATACATTTCTCCCGTCGAACCATCCTTGTTTGTAAAGACGAATTTGCATAGAAGAACCTCTGTCTCAAGATCTTTTATCCAAACTTTAACGGGCTGTTCCGCCTGTAGCGGCAATTTGTCAATACCTGTCCACCGGCCTCTATTCCTGTCCCGGGTAGAAAACATACATAAACGATTACTTTTCATATCCATCACAAAATACTTTTTCAACCGGGCGATGAAAAGCAGGTTGTCCGGGGATGAAAACCGGCTGTCTGCCAAAACGTAACGGAATTTAAAATGTTGATTTTCGACTGCCCGTTGCAGCATCGAACGCATCATCTCATTTTTGGTGACCGGGCTTTGGCGCTTTTCCTGCCGGGTGTTTATTTCGCAAAACCGGACACTCTTTTTGACGCACTCAAAGGATACCGGAACACGCAAGGTCTCTGCCGCCACCGGTGATTGTGTGTGGTAAAAGGCTGTCAATAAATTGATGCCCTTTTCATTGCGACCCTTGCTGTGATCCCAGCGCCAGCTAATCAGGTCGTTTTCGTCACTATAGGGTTTGCTTACAATGGCGTCATCGAAGATTGGACAGGCATCTTCGCTCTCATATTGCCGTACCGACGGTTTTACTTCCTGCCATAAATCCTTTGAATTATAAGTGTTTCCGGACAACATCCGCGTTATTTTGTCATGGGATACGGAGCCATCCAACAAATTCGACAAGCCGGTAGCTGTTACTTGACCAAAACTACTTGGCAGGTAGTCACTGTATAAATCCATTTCTTTTTTCATCCCGCAAAGTTAGTGATTACTTGATTAGGGTGCGTAACATGAGTGTTTAATCAAAAACGGATTAACCGGTGTCTGTTCAAAACCCATTTCCAATAGCAAGTCCCAAACCGCTATCCGGTAAATACCGGTGCTTTCCATGATTACTTCCCTAACCCCTTCCGACCGCAAGTATTCGCCCATAGACTAGATGCTGACTGTCGCTGTTGCGTATTCTTTTACTTCCGAATACGTTTCTCCATTGTAAATTGAACAAAAGAGGCTATCTTTGTGCACGTCTAAACCACATACTTTCTTCATATTGATTAATGTTTAGTATTATTTTTCAAATATAGGAAAGTGGTGGTTTTTTTGCAAATCCTGCTAAACCGGCGACGCTTGTAACGGAGTGGAAAGCGACGCTTTTTCAAGCAAATTTTTATCGCTCTGTGTATATGTCTGTACTTTTATGTACATTTGTGCTTTCTTTACAATAAATGGCGCCAGTAGATATTATCAAAAAATATTACGAAGAGGGAAGCCTATTGTACAATATATTGTTTGTACATAGCTTAGCCGTAGCAAATAAAGCGTTGAATATTGTGCAAATGCACCCTGAATTAAACATTGACAAGGATTTTGTTTATGAAGCCGCCCTTTTGCACGATATCGGGATTTTCAAAACTAATGCGCCTAAAATACATTGTTTCGGGAACTTTAAGTATGTTTGTCATGGTTATCTAGGTGCTGAAATTATGCGAAAAGAAGGATTCGAAAAACACGCTCTGGTTTGTGAAAGGCATACGGGTTCAGGTTTGACGAAGGAATCTATAATACAGAATCAGCTTCCTATTCCTCAAAAAGATATGTTACCTGTATCTTGGGAGGAGAAATTGATTTGTTTTTCAGATAAATTTTACTCTAAATCCAAGTTAAACAAAGTGAAAACAGTAGAGCAAATAAGGAAGGATCTTTCTAAATATGGAGATGAATCCGTAAAACGGTTCAACGAAATGTTAAAATTGTTTTTAGGTTAATTTTTCTTATCGAGTTTAGATGATAGTCAAAAATCCTCATCTTTTAATCTTTTTAATGTTGGAAGCGTTTTTTGTACAACAAATAGCTCCGGCACAAACTATAATACAAGATACTATTTCTTTTGGTAACGCCATCTCCGAACAACCGGAAAACGGTTTGGAAGAAATTGTTCCGGATTCTGTTTCCATTTTACCATCCGACTCTACTGCCGTCGCTGCTAACGACTCGATCCGATCGAATGCGATTGATGCACCGATACAATATACGGCAGATACGATAATTATGAAAATGGACGGACGTAATCTGTTGTACCTGCTCGGTAAAGGGAATGTGACGTACAAAAGCCAGAATCTTACCGGTGAATATATCGAGGTAGAGGCTGACAGCAGTATCGTTTATGCTACCTATGGTATCGATTCTATCGGCAATGAATTTGGTTACCCTGTTTTCAAAGACGGTGAAACTCAATACGAAATGAAAAAAGTCCGTTATAATTTTAAGACGGAAAAAATGTATATAACGGACGTTATTACCAAACAAGGAGAGAGTTATGTTACAGCAACAAAAACTAAAAAGATGCCTAACGACGATCTTTTCATGCGGGACGGACGATTAACTACTTGCGACGAACCGGAACCGCATTATTATTTTCATATGACAAAAGTGAAAGTGAAGCCCGGTAAAAGTATTGCCTTCGGACCGGCTTACCTTGTAATAGAAGATGTGCCCTTGCCTGTAGCACTTCCATTTGGGTATTTCCCTTTTACCCACGATTATTCTTCGGGAATTATTATGCCTACGTATGGCGACGAAATGACAAGAGGTTTTTCTTTACGCGAAGGCGGCTATTATTTTGCTTTTAACGACTATGTGGATTTGGCGGTCACCGGCGAAATCTATACCAAAGGTTCATGGGGTTTGAATACCCGTTCCACTTACCGAAAACGTTATAAATTTTCAGGGAATTTTAATGCCGGATACTTAGTTACGATATTAGGCGATAAAGGCGCCAACGATTATAGTAAGACAAAAGATTTTAAAGTGAACTGGAGCCATTCACAAGATGCTAAAGCGAATCCTTTCAGCACACTTTCCGCCAGCGTCAATTTTTCTACCAGCTCGTACGACCGAAATGAATTGAGCAGTATTTATTCTAACCAATATTCCCAAAATACTAAAGCTTCGAGCATCAATTACTCTTACCGTCCGCCTAATTCACCTTTTTCATTTTCTGCTAATGCATCGATCAATCAAGTATCCCGAGATACTTCCATTAGCATTACTTTTCCAAACCTTACTGTAAATATGCGGGATATTTATCCTTTTAAACGGAAAGAGCAAGTGGGCTCACCTCGTTGGTATGAAAATATCAAGATACGGTACACCGGATTATTAATGAACAGCGTTACTTCGAAAGAGTATAATCTGTTTGAAAAAAATATCATAAAAGATTGGCGAAATGGAATAAAACATGATATTCCGGTCAGCGCTTCTTTTAATTTAATGAAATATATAACAATAAGCCCATCGGTTAATTATACGGAAACATGGTATTCGTCGCGAGTAGAAAAATGGTATGATTATACTAAAAGAAACGTAGTAACGGGAGATACCATTTATGGTTTTAACCGGACTTATAATTACAACGCCAATGTGAGTCTTCTTACTAAATTATACGGGATGTACAAACCTTGGGGTATTTGGGGCATTTTTGGGAAAAAAGTAAGCAAGGCGCAGATTCGCCATGTACTAACTCCTTCAGTCAATTTTTCCGGTTCTCCTGATTTTTCCGATAAAAAATACGGTTTTTATAAGGATTTAATTTATTATGATAAAAATGGACAGCTAGATACTTTGACTTATAGTCCTTACGAAAGTCATCTTTGGGGAGCGCCCGGAAGGGGAAGAACAGGTAGTGTTAATTTTAGTTTAGATAATAATTTGGAAATAAAAGTTCCTGTCGGAGAAGCTGATTCTACTAAAAAAATCAGCCTTATTGATAATTTGCGCTTGGGAATGAGTTATAATTTCCTTGCCGACTCAATGAATTGGTCGGACTTAAGCGTCAATCTCCGTCTTAAATTTACTCAATCGCTCAATTTCAATATTCAGGCACAATTTGATACGTACACATACAATGAACAAGGAACTCGTATTAATGTGCCCCGGTGGAAAGCAGGAAAAGGTATCGGACGACTGAGAAGTACCGGATGGAGTTTTTCCTACTCAATTAATAATTCGATGATCAAAAATTTATTTAAAAAAGGAGAAACAGACAATGACGCTATAGATAGTAATCTACCTCCGGAAGCTGAGTCTTCCGATTTGGAGAATATGGAAGACAATTCCGTTGAACAAACGCACACTTCCTTACGAAAATCTAAAGTACAAGATGTGAACAGGGATGAAAATGGTTATTTGTTGACCGATATTGCTTGGAATCTTAGTTTCAACTATTCGCTATCCGTAGGATATGATATGGCGAGAGAAAAGTTTAATACTGTAACGCGAGAATATCCTTATCGTTTCAACCAAACTTTGGATTTTTCAGGGAATATAAATCCTACTAAAGCTTGGGGACTTACATTTAGTGCCAGTTACGATTTTGATTATAAAAAATTTTCCAACTTTTTTATGACGGTTACCCGTCAGATGCATTGTTGGTCTATGTCTGCCAGTATCCGGCCAATTGGTCCGTATCAATCGTATAATTTTTCAATTGCGGTTAATTCTTCAATATTAAAAGATTTGAAATACACGCAAAGCAGCAACTCTCGCGACGCCATGAATTGGGGAGAGTGATACAAAATTGAAACTCGAATGTTAAATAAATATAATTCATAACATGATTGACGTAAAAATTGAATCATCGTGGAAAGAAAAATTAGTTTCAGAGTTTGAAAAACCGTATTTTTCTAATTTGGTCGAATTTGTTAAAAACGAATATGTAACGCACACTATTTATCCGAAAGGAAGTAAAATATTCAACGCTTTCGATAAAACGCCTTTCGATAAAGTGAAAGTAGCGATATTGGGGCAAGACCCTTATCATGAACCGGGGCAAGCACACGGTTTATGTTTTTCAGTTGACGATGGCATTCCTCTGCCGCCTTCGTTGCAAAACATATACAAAGAATTGAAAAGTGATTTGGGCGTATATATTCCTGCTTCAGGAAATTTGGAACGATGGGCGGAGCAAGGGGTTTTGCTTCTCAATGCAACTTTAACGGTGCAAGCGCACAAAGCGGGTTCGCATCAAAATAAAGGTTGGGAAATATTTACAGACGCTGTTATCCATAAAATAGCAGAAGAAAAAGAACATGTCGTTTTTATTTTATGGGGTTCATACGCGCAGAGAAAAGGCGATTTTATCAATCCCATGAAACATTTGGTATTAAAATCGGCGCATCCTTCTCCTCTTTCTGTTCATCGCGGTTTCTGGGGTAGTAAACCATTCAGCAAAACCAATGATTACTTGATAAAAACGGGTCAAACGCCCATTAATTGGTAAAATAAGACGAAGACACTGCCAAAAATTGAATTTCATACAATTTCAAAACCGTTTCCAAACGCATCGCGTAAATCCGCAAAATGACGGCTGTGTAGTTGCCATAAATGGGCAACTTAGGGTTTGCGTATGTTTCATCTTTTTTCCTGCAAAGAGACAAATTTCCACCAATTTAAACCAGTACCCAGATTTTCAACGATACAAATTTATATAATTTTTTGTAATCAACAAGAACGGATATTGAAAAAAAGAATTTTTTCGTAAATTTGCAAACATGAAACAGCATTTTTTTCATGTAATACTTCCGCCGGAATGGACTTTACAAAGCGGCGTGATGCTCACTTGGCCACACCGTCGTACCGATTGGCAGGAGATGTTGGAGGAGGTTATTCCTTGTTATGTATCAATTGCCAAAGAAATTATCAAACGAGAACGTTTACTCGTGGTCTCTCCATGTATTAATGAAGTGAAACAGGCTCTGGGAGAAATTGATATTTCCAAAGTGGTCTTCAGGGAAATCCCGACTAACGACACATGGGCAAGAGATCACGGTCCTATTGCCGTTTTTGTCAACGACACACCTCATATTCTGGATTTTACATTCAATGGATGGGGATTGAAATTTCCTGCCGATCAAGATAATCAAATCACCCGTCGTCTGTATGAAAGCCAGACTTTTGCCCCGGAAACAATTTACCAAAGCCTGTTGCATATGGTTTTGGAAGGTGGAAGTATCGAAAGCGACGGCGCCGGAACAATCCTGACAACTGCCAAATGTTTGTTGTCTGTCAATCGCAATGAATACAAAAGCCAAGCAGAAATAAGCGATTACTTCCAAATGATTTTCGGCATTCAACGGGTTTTATGGTTGAATCACGGTTATTTAGCAGGAGATGATACCGACAGTCATATCGATACGCTGGCACGGTTTTGTGATGTGGAAACAATTGCTTATGTACAATGCACCGATGTAAACGATGAACATTACCAAGAATTGTCGTTGATGGAAGAGGAACTCAAACGCTTTAAAACCATAAACGGCAAACCCTACCGTTTAATTCCGTTACCGATGGCGGAAGCGGTTTATTTTGAAAGAGAACGCCTGCCTGCCACGTATGCTAATTTTTTGATTATCAATGGCGCCGTATTGTTGCCGTTTTATGGTAATTCCTTAGATGTAGTCGCTCGGCAACGATTGCAGGAAGCCTTTCCCGATAGAAAGATAGTCGGAATCAACTGCTTACCATTGATTAAGCAGCGCGGGAGTTTACATTGCGTAACAATGCAATTGCCGCAAGGATTTATAAATTAGTATTTTGCAATGAAGGAAAAGATAATCGTCGGTTTGATTCAACAAGCTAATTCGGCTAATATTCAGGAAAATACAAACAAACTAATTGCCAGCGTGCGCAATTGTGTTTCCCGCGGCGCCCAACTGATCGTTTTGCAAGAATTGCACAATGGTTTGTATTTTTGCCAGACAGAAGATACCTATTTATTCGACAGGGCGGAAACGATTCCCGGACCTTCCACCGAATTGTTCGGGCATTTAGCTAAGGAATTAAACGTCCTCTTGGTTCTGTCTTTATTTGAAAAACGAACCGCCGGTTTGTACCATAACACAGCTGTCGTGATAGAAAAAGACGGAAGCATTGCCGGTAAATACCGCAAAATGCATATTCCCGACGACCCTGCTTATTATGAGAAATTTTATTTTACACCGGGCGATTTGGGCTTTCAACCGATTAAAACTTCTTTAGGCAAATTAGGCGTTTTGGTTTGTTGGGATCAGTGGTATCCTGAAGCTGCCCGTTTGATGGCTTTATCCGGCGCCGTTTTACTAATTTATCCCACTGCTATTGGTTGGGAATCGTCGGATACCCCTGAAGAACAAGAGCGGCAAAAGAATGCTTGGATAATCGCTCAACGGGGTCATGCCGTCTACAATGGTTTACCTGTGATAGCCGTTAATCGAGTGGGATGGGAAAGAGACCCTTCGGGAATAACGCAAGGCATTCGGTTTTGGGGCAGTAGTTTTGTTGCCGGACCTCAAGGGGAAATCATTGTGCAAGCTTCTTCCGTAAAAGAGGAAAACCTTGTTGTAGAAATTGATTTAAAACGGTCGGAAGAAGTTCGCCGTTGGTGGCCTTTTCTTCGTGACCGACGAATTGATGCGTACGATGATTTAGTAAAACGGTTTATTGATTAAAAGTCGTAAATCATATATTTTCAGCTATTTACATTCGTTTTCATATCTTCTAAAAGGCTTGTTTTCCAACCTTTTAAGGAGTTCTTATTTCCCATATAATATTTTTGTCGTAATCGCGATATATTTGGACGAAAGGATTTACGCCTAACCGTTTAAGTATTTTGCACCGTTCGTTGGCATCATCTACATCTTTTACAAGCGGTAAACGAAAATCCGGTAGTTTTTTACGCCGTAGCGGTTCAGTTTCTCAATGGCTCTCAACAGTGGCTCTACTGCCGGAGTTGTATCGCAGGAAAACCGTAGAAACCGTATCCATTTGATTTTTGAAAGGAGTTTTGCAATTTCGTCCGTGACCAGACGGCTGTCCAGTCCCTGGTTAAAATCGACTTTGCATTTCAGGTCAATGATTTTTTCGAGTTGCTGTAATCCAAAATCGGACGCCAGCACATTATTATCCATCAAAATAGCGGTTTTCCTGCCCTGCAGAACCGTTTCAATGTCGCGGTAAGCTCTTATGTTTCCTTCTTTTTTGGGGACTATACACCACGGGCAATGGCGCACACAACCGCGCGTCAAAAAACCATAGGCATGGGGATATTGCGGGTAGATGGAATAATCCGGTTCGGTATCGTCGCAAAAGAGTTCATCGTACATTTTGTAGCCTGTTCCTTCTTTTACAGTCTCATCGGCCTGAACACAGACCGAAACATCGGGCATGAAGGTAAAGACCTTGGATTGATAGACCTTATCGTAGCGTTCCAAATGATTTACCCATTCGACGGTATCGCCGTTTTGCCTGTGACAGGCGGCTAATTTCATCAGCGCCAGGTTCGGGAAATGATGCCCGTCCACGTCAATTAAACCTGTTTTAATGGCAATTGGAATTTAATTTGCAACTGTTTATTGTTGCCGTCGGGGAAATCAATCCCGCAATATTGCAGGGCTTCCCTGTACGATACGCCGTTGTTTTCCATCTTCATGAAATGCCCGTAGATTTTGGGTTTGTGTTCTTTGAGGAAATAAAACCTGCGGTCGCCTTTGACGTGACAGCCGAAACCGCACACGGCACAGCCTGTACGACGCAATCCCATATCATAAACAGGACTGTACGGCAGGTTGAATTTGCGGATAAGCCCAGACATCGTTCTCTGTCCAAATGGACAAAGGGTAGCTTGCAATCAGGTTTGTTTCAAACGAATTACAGCCGTGTTTAAGCCACTTTTGGAATCGCAGTCGGCTCTTGCAAGCCATTGTCCCGATAACGGAATACAAGCCGGTTTTCCTGTTTTTCTTCTTTCTTGTCCTCGCCCCCGTCGACGGGTTTTAAGGACAGCTCGATGTTCCTGTTCAAAGCCGCCGGCTCCGTTTTCAGGTCTTTCAGTTCCTCTTCCTTGCGCCATACGGTCTTTACCACCTCCTGCAACGCCGGAATGTCTTTTGCCAACGCTTGCGCTTTGGCTTCATACGTTTCGATGAGCGAGGGCATTTTTTCAAGGGCTTTCAAAAAGTTTTGGGAGGCTAAGACGGGGTCGGCAGCAATATGACCGTTGTTGTAACTGTATTTTATATTGCCCTCTCCTTCAACGAAAAAGCGGTTTTCACGCATGAATAACCCTTCCTTTTGAGTCTTTTCCGTTTTAACCTGAAGCGTGAAGCCATAGAGTGAACCGATTTTGAAGTATTCGCCGTTCGTGTTGGTTTTGTCGGCTATTTCATTCAGCTTTATGCCAATCGTTTTCGGGTCTGACCCTTCGACGCCTTTCAACTGAACGGGATTCAGGAAAGCGCCGTCGGCATTTTTCGGTACGCGGCTTTGGACATCTTTCCAGTCGCCTTTGATACGCCCGGCCGTTTCCCTGTATCCGTCCGCCTGCCGGACAATGTCCTGCAATTTATGTTCGGATGTAATTTTATTTTGACTGAAACTTTTCCGTTCGCTTTCGAGGGCGACGCCCATTCCCGCCGAGCCGGTGATGCCGGCAGTGAAACGGACGCCGGGAAAATGCGACGCCGCCCCGTTCAGCGCCTCCGTCAGCGTTTGGAGGATGTTCGCCCTGTGTCGGCAGTAAACTTTGTAAACAATTTGGCCTGCTGTGTCCAGCACGATTATTTTCAGCGTCGTAGAGCCAATGTCTATTCCTGTTCTGTTCATATATTGTCTGAACTGTGATTTATATGATTTAT
>JAISOJ010000045.1 GCA_031275735.1 Dysgonamonadaceae bacterium | reverse complement strand
CCCTTTTCCGCCGTTTGATATCCCAAAGAACACCACCGGTTATCCCAGTAAAACAACTCATACGTATCACCTAAACGAATATTATTGTCGTCGTTACGGAATACGTAATTAATTTGCCTGATCGTTTTGGGTTCTCCCAAATCCAGGCCCGCCCAAGCCCCATTGGCTTTATTTGCATCAAAAAAAGTCAACGGATCACCATCAAACACCGCTTCCCTCCGGTTGTTTAGTTTGTCCCGAAAAGAGCCTTCCGTCCCAGTCACTTTACCCGTCAACCGTTGCCCGTTTTCCGATATCAGTTGCACTTCGGCCATGTTGCAATACCCGTTATCCCCGGAGAGATAACGGACATAACGATAGGTTACGGAATCAGGTAATTCAATCACACCCCAACACATATCCGATTCCTGCCTGATGGTATGCAGGGTAACGGGATTCGAAAAAGTCGAATCATTATCCGCCTGGAATTTGCCGTTGATAATTCGTATTTTATACTCACTCCACACGTCTCGCAGCGGATATTTCCGGTAGATGGAAACATCCTGTTTTTGTTCCTTATCGATCTCAAAAGCCGTATGAATACCATACCGGTTAACATAACAGGGAGGAGCGGCGGGGATCAAAGTCCCGTCTTTATAATAAGCAGGCAGGTAAACCATATCCTTTTCCACGTGATCAAAAACAAATTTCCCGTCCCGCCATATCGTCCACGCTACCGGCGCCCAATCTTCAAAACCAAAGGTACAAAGGTACAGGATATTATCTTTTCTTGTCCAACGGTTCGCCCTGATAACCAGCGACAGATTATCTATATATTGCCCGGACACGTCCCGGATAAACGGGTTGTTTAATAACGGGGGTAAATCCTGCCTCCGGTTGGTGATCATCGGTAAACTTTCCGGCTGCACACCAAAACATCTCTGAAAAGCCTTTGCAATAATGTGTTTCCCGGGTTTAACCAAACGCGGACGGTTACCGTTCAGGGAAAACTCCCAGATATTCCCCGACGGGTCCGGTACGAAATTCCACAAGTGATGCCCTTTCCCGTAAGGGAATTGAAGATACCCCGTAACCCCTCCGGGAATACCTAATGCGCGCATCACATAAACCGCCCTGCTCGCCAATTCATAACAGTCTCCAATAAGTCCATCCTTAAGCAGGGATGTCGCCCCCGGATAAGGATAGCCCGCAGGCTTCGTATCCCAGTATACCCATCGGGAGGCATGTAGCGTGTCCCATAACACGTTAATGGCTTCCATCGGGTTATTGGGATCTGTTAATAAAGAATCGAGCACGGGTTGGAAATGTTCGTAATAAAGCTCCCGCCAATCTTCGACAGGCTCGTTCTTCACCTTATAAGGTAATATTTGCTCGCAGAAATCATCAAAAGAAACCCTTCTTCCCCAAGGCTTTTCATGCCAGACCTTGAAAGCCTGTTCAATATTGCGGATCAGGTAATCTGCAGTAATAACGTGAGCATCATATACAACCTCAAATTCCCGGGGATTCCAGCGACCGAGTTTTTTTTCAAGCATTTGAAAGGCTTCCTGCCCGGTACAGTCGTGTTTGATAGCCATCGGGTATAATTCTTTTTGAAAAATCTCTAATGTCGGACTTTTATATGAATAATAATAGGGTATATTCCTGATCAGGTATTCCGCCGCCCGGTATTTCAAGCTATCGGCGGGAGAAGAATAATGCTTCAAGACTTTCTCCAGTTCCGGACGGTTATTTCCTGCAAATTGTAAAGCCAATTCCAGGCTGTCTGCCTCCTTTTCGCAAGAGACACAAAAAGAAAGTAAAACGATCAGAATGATAGCGTCGCGTAGTGTTTTCATATCTTATATTTGTAAAATAAAACAAAGGTTGCTATATTATCATCAATCTTAGAAGTAGTCAGAAAATTACTGTATTGATAGACAAATTAATATTTTCATCTTGCTTTCTACTGAAATTCATACATTACCATCAAAAACTCTATGTCTTTACTCTTTCCGTTTTCTAAAATGTTTCTTAATTCATCATTTTCAAAAATCACAGTATTGTTTTTTGATAGAGTTATCATTTCTTCTATTTCGTGAGACAGATAAATTCCCACATAATGATTTTTATAAATAGTCATCGGACGCGGTATAAGATTAGGAAAGGAAATATTTTTACTGTCAAGCGTTACCTCTTTGCCTTTGGGTGTGAATGATTTATTTTTCTCTTTATCAAACCAATAAGTTGTTGAGGCAATCCTGTTGTTGTGTTCGTGTTTTATCTGGTAAGAAACGAATCCTTCCGTTTCTAATATTGGCGGCTCCAATTGAGTATAATTGGAATGTTGTATTAAACTGAAACCTTGCTGCATCCTTAAATGTTCCTCTTTTTTCTCCCAAAGGCTTTTTTTCTGTTTGACAACGTACTTGGCAACGTACGTGGAATCGTTGACGATCTAGTAGACCGTATCACATAAGACTGGGGTAAATAACAGTTTCCCTTCATAATTATATTGTAGTCCATTTCCATTGACTGCTTCTTTTTGTATCGGGAAATAAGGAAATCCTTTGTATATGACGGAATCTTTGGAAGATATTGTCAAATTATAATTCTGTTCTATATCCTGGCTGTACGATTGAGCAAATGTGGTTTGATTTACAATCTTATCACCAAACGCTTCCAAATAAAAACAAGGAACTGTTTTTGTTTTTTTAATAAAATGACCATCCAGAGAATAATACAGCATATTTAACGAAAGTCGATCCGGTATAGCAATCAGTGTATCTTTCCTTGATACACTAATATCCATCAATCCATGATATTCTTCCGGTCCTCCTCCCTTGTTATCAATGATATGAATCAATTTTCCTGAAATATCAAATATGTATATTTTTTCGGAATTAAATGCATCCAGAACAATCACATGATTATCATAAATAATTAGTTCATCAAATATTCCAATAGGTTCTTTAGAATAAAACGGGATATAACAGATATCTTTGATTTTCGTATTCATATCCTCCAATGAAAGCAATTCAAAATCGTGTGCATCAATGATCTCAAAAGATAGATCTTGTTTTAATTGAAGTGATTTTGATGCTAAGATTCGGGAAGTAACCGGATGCTCTCCATTTGTACATGAAATGAATAAAAGAGTCATTACTATGTAAATAGATATTTTTTTTATGCGATTTTTCATATTCATTTTTTTAATTGTTTACAATTAAAAGTACATAAAAAGCGTCCAAATTAACCATCCGATCGCAGATAATCGAATTGTTTCTTCTAGAAAATCCTATATTGAGTGCATGTATGACATATTTTTGGATACTCAGAATCCCAATCTTGATTATTATATTCATAAGCCAATGCTTCTATATTAGCTAAAGAAATGTCCGAGAATTCACCTATTTTTGAACTTAAATTCACATTCCATGCAGCCACAATTATTAACAGGACGATTCCACTACAAATATACTTTTTCATTTTTAAAGTGTTTTATGTTATAGAATAAATTTTATTAGTGATTCTTATTTACGTGTTAAACCTTCACGTTTCCTTTTGAAGTTCTTTTCTGAACTTTGGAAGAGTATATAAAAAATCCTTTTGAGCATTTTGCTCTTACAAATGGAAATTGTAATTTCCTGGAAGTCAATACTATTCTTACTACCATGCGTCATGTGTTGAATGGTAGATTTTGAAATACCTACATAGACCTTTGCCAACAGGAAAAGTTTCGGCAAAGGCCTATTCAGGTGAACTTGTTCTTTCCCAATTCCCAAATAGTAAATCTTTTCTTGTATTGTAAGGTGACTATTATACTTTGACTGCCACAGAGGTTTAATTCCAGCATGTCCGATATAAACGAAATGCTAGCACGCATAACGGCTTTATAGAAAACCCTGCTGCAACAAATGTAAAATAGCATCAATCCAATTATCATCATTTTTAGAAACCATTTAAATTTGATTATAAATAATGGGATTTCAGTTGGTTAATTGGATAAATTATAGTGTTTTTATTATTCACAAGCAATTTATCAAAAGATGCAAAATATTACTTATCTAACTAATCCGACTGAAAAACGATGACAAGGTATAGAAAATTTCATAGATTACAAAGAACTTGTTTAAATTTTAATGGAATAAAAGCATAAAGGGTTTCCGTATTTGCCTGACAGGTATTTTCTTTGGAGTGCCCAAACTAAAAGAAATGTATCCGACAAACCTGACGAAAACCCTTAAAATATCAAAAAGACAAAACGACATTCAAACCTCTCTGGAATCAAATCTTTGAAGGGCGCCGGTCGTTTCTCCGAAAAAAACGCCGGAAAATGCAATTAGAGAAAACCAAATAGTAAGCATAGAATGGTGTGATCCGGATAATTTGCCGGAATATCGTCCGTTTTTAAAGAGAACATTCAACTAAAAACGGAGAAACATATCAATGTGATTATTTTTTCGTGTTCACATTCTCTCTACTTCCGGAAAAGAAAAGCGAAGAAGCAAGCCGGACATCCCGGACTTGAGCTGCGCAAGTCCGTAACCCTCCGTTTGTCGGCAACTTCACAGATATGAACGCATAAGCTCCGGCATTTACCGGCTGAAAAACCACTTTTTTTGCTTCAAATCGACTTTGTTGCAACGGCAGGCTATACATTATATTTTTTAACTTTTAACTGTTAACTTTTAACTCTCAAAGTCTCTTCCTGTCAACTACCGATTCGCATGATTTATAGTCTCTATGATCCTGATTTACAAGATATTTCAGCGTACAAAGATCATGTAAAGAAATCTAAAAGACTTGCGCCTTTCAAGTATTTGTACTTGAAAGGGTCAACTATTTATACTTGAAAGGGTCAAGTTCCGGAACTTGAAAGGCTCAAGTATAAATACTTGAAGAGGTCAAGTATAAAGAATTGAAAGGTTCAAGTCTGAAAGGCCTGAACGAGTTCCTTATGAAATAAAACCGGTTCAATTGACAATTTGACAATTTACGATGGTTTTGTTGCAACAAAGTCACTTTTAACTATCAACGACTTTGTTGCAACGGTAGGTTGCGTAGCTCATTCAAACAAGGGTTTGCGGGTCAAACCCCAAAGACGACGGGCTATCCGGAAGGCTGAAAGCCTTTCCTGCTCAACTTGCCATTGCAACAAAGCCCTTCAAATCCCCAAGTCGTTTGCTGTAAATACAAAACCGAATTAATATATTTTTAGCGTTTCTCATCCGATAATGACATGTACGGGTCGTCATTTAGTTGGTTTTTATTTCGTCCGGTTTATCCGGGCTGTAAGGCGTATA
>JAISOJ010000111.1 GCA_031275735.1 Dysgonamonadaceae bacterium | reverse complement strand
TGGGAGCAAAAATAGGCGTGAATCATACAACTGGCGAAAGGTTACACATAAAATTACCTGTCCGAAAATTTTTTGCCGTTTAAAATAAAAGCATTAATATTTATTTATTTTTTTTTACTTACCCCCCCCCCCCCCCCCGCTCATCATAATCAGCTGATCAACAGTAGATTACGACGAAATTCTGCCATAATTGCAGAACAAGAAGAATTTTCCATATCCCCTGATTCGCGCCCGACAATAGAAAAGCCTAAATTGGGAGGAATCAAGACCAATTTGATTTTACTGGGAGCCGGCCTCGCCAATATAGGAATCGAACATCCGCTAGGGGATCGCTTCTCGGTCGATTTGTCGTTTATTTACTCACCTTACACGATCAAGAGAGATTGGAAATTCAGGACCTTAGGCATACAGCCCGAACTTCGTTGGTGGTGGAAAGAATCGATGAAAGGCCATTTTCTCGGCTTGCACGGACACCTGCTCTATTACAATGTAGCATGGGACGATTTAGACCGTTACCAAGACCGCGAGGGCAGAACCCCGCTTTGGGGAGCCGGATTAAGCTATGGCTACACCTTACCTGTCCACAAGCGCTGGAACCTGGAATTTACGATAGGCGCCGGTTATGCCCACCTGATTTATGATAGCTTCTACAATGTCGGGAACGGAGCGAAATACAGCACAGATACCAAAGATTATTGGGGGATTACGAGAGTCGGAATTACGTTAGTCTATAAATTAAAAATGGATTGAAACATGGCTTCAGCGATAAAAAATACTCGCTTATTTCTCTACACACTTATTCTGTCTATTACGGCAGGATGTGATACAATCCATGAATTTCCGGGCGGCAATCCGGTAGATCCCACTGAGATTGATATAGAAATTTCCATCAAAATCGACATGGCGATAAATTCAGATACCGTTTTCCAAACTTATGCCACCATGTTGGAAGGCGACTATGATATCCGCTATATCGTTGACATATATGAAACAGATGAATCCCAGCCCCAAAGTATCGGTAAGCGCATGAAACGGATTATAAAAACAGAAAACAGCATTATTTCCGAAGGCATTTACAATCTGGACGATACAATAACCCTTCCTGTAAAAAAATACCAAATAATCACCTGGATGGATTTTGTATCGAAAGGTTCCCGAAGCGACAAATATTATAATACGGAAGATTTGCAAAAGATAAGCATCCTGCCGCAGGAGGGACAATATACAGGATATAATACGACTAAAGACGCTTTCACGGCTAAAATCGATATGGACTTAACGCCTTTCCGGCATCAACGATTTGTTCATTATGAGACCTTAGTAGAAGTCAAGCGCCCGTTCGCCATTTATCAGATAATAACGACGGATATCGACGAATACATCACCTATCATCAAACGTTGTCGTATTCTTCCATACAGCCGAGTACAACCCTGTTTCTGTACAATTTATTTTTCCCGACGGGATATAATGCCTACTTGCAAGCGCCCGACAATTTCAAGACAGGGATTCATTATACGTATGATATTGTAGATCTAATTCCGGAAAAAGAAGCGATTTTGGCCTCCGATTATGTTTTTGTTGAAGATGATACTTTCTATACGGTGGATTTTGAAATTTTTTCGGCAGAAAACAAGCATATCAATACAATAACCGGATTGAAGATAAATTTAGAAAGGAATAAGATGACCATTCTGCGCTCCGAGTTCCTGACCCGGGATTTGAATGAGGGCAGCGTGGGAATCAACGATAGTTTCTCCGATGAAATTATCATACCTATTAATTAATTGAAATATTGAATTTTACTATTATTATAAATTTTTATTATTAACATGAGATAAACTCTCGTAAAAACAATTAAGATGATGAAAAAACATGTATGGAGCCTATGGACCCTAGCAACAGTTTTCCTGTTTTCCTGTACAAACGATGATTTTGATGCAGGAAAGAAAAAAGAAGGAATGGTAGATTTTACCATTAAGACCTCAATTCCCAAGGGAATTACAACGTATGCCTCCGAAAATGGAGGAGCCGCCAATGTAGATGCAAGCGATTATGATCTCCGGTACATCTTGGAAGCCTGGACAAAAGAAAACCCCAAGCGCTTGGCTTACCGTGCCTACCAGATTGTTCCGGATAATTTTACGACTACGGACGTCACTTTCAGCGCCCGTTTATTGGCTTTGGAATATGACTTTGTATTTTGGGCGGATTTTGTAACAGAAGGTACAACTGAAGCTACTGCTGCTTCAGCAGATCTTTATTACAAAACGAATAATGGTAAAACGGAGATTGAGATTAAAGCTGATCCGACAGTTGATCCGGGACTTACCGCTATCGAAATGCAAACGTCTCCCGCTTATGGCGTATCCAATGACGCCCGGGATGCTTTTTATAAAACGACCACTGTGGATTTAACACAACCGGGGCAAAGCGTATCTTCTTCAATTACGCTGAACCGTCCTTTCGGTAAATACCGTTTAATCTCAGATCAAGTCTCCGAAGGATTTTTATCGGATGATATTGCAACGACAGAAATTGAATACATCGGAACAACATCCGGCGAGCTTCCGGCCGGCTTCAATGCGCTGACAGGCGAAGTGAATACAAACGTTACGATTTCCGTCAGCGGTAAATATGTTACGACCTTAGAAGCACGCGGACCAGTTACGGTTGGTAGTACTACTTACCCCGATGCTTTGGTACTTGGCTTTGATTACATTTTTGCAGCTCCGGCACAAACGCTTACATTGAAAGTTAGTTCTTACGACCAAAGTCATACGCTGATAGCTTTCCGTGAGCTTCCCAATATTCCTATCCTTGAAAATAAATTGACTACCGTCGTCGGTAATTTCTATACCAATACAGGTACGTTTAATGTGATCGTAAGCGATGATTTTGATAATGATGAAACGGCTGTTGTATCGCAAGAAATAGTCGTAGAACGTAGTGGAGCCGAACTGGGCAGATACGCTTCAATTGCAGATGCTGCCAGTGTCGCTACCGCACCGGGTGATATAATTAATGTACCGGCAGGAATCTATACTTTACCGGCAAACGGTATTGTACTTCATGCCGGTGTGACATTGCAAGGTGCGGGAAAGGACGCTACGATCCTGCGATATCCAAGTTCTTCAAGTAATAATGGCGCTGCGATTAATTTAGCGGGCGGCAGTGGAGAATCCGTCGGAACAACATTGAAGGATGTATGGGTATTGTACGATACAGATAGAAAGCCGGGAACAGCATGGGGCCCTTCCGAAAGAATATCAGGAGTAATATTTGCCAATCGAAAATATACAACTCCCGCTCAATTGCTCAACAGCCGTATTTCGGGATTCCGTCAAGGCGTATATGGCAATGATGCAGATAATTTTATTATTAGTAATAACGAAACTGTTAAAAACAGATATAACTTTCAATTCGTGAATACAAGCGCTGAAGTTATTACGAACAATGTAATCAAGGAATCTGAAACGATAGGTATCCTCTTTATCACTTCAGTAAATTCGCCTCGAAGTAATACACAACCTACCATCACCGGAAATACATTTATAGGTAACTGGTATTGCGATGTGGAAGTAAGACATGGCGATCGCACCCGTCCGATTGGAGATGTGAAAGACAACACATTTACCGATATTCCATTAACAATAATGGTAGGAGAGACTTCTTCTCTGACGCCTTCCAGCGGTAGCTTTGCGAAAGATTTCCAAGCCAATGTGGTGACAAACGACCTCGCTGAAGTAAGTCTTACCGGAGCTACTGTACTCCCCTAATTGTATTTAATTTTTCAATTAGAAGCTGATTAAAAAATGGGAACTGCCTAAAAAGTCGTATTAAAACACGGATGCAACTTTTTAGGCAGCCCTTATGTATTTGAATTAGAAACCTGCGGATTTTATAAATTGGGGTAATGATTTTTAGACAACATCACCGGTTTATTTTTTTCATTTTGTTATTCGCTCTTTCCTCTTGCGAACCCGATCCGGAAATACTGCCCGTTCTTCCCGAACCCGTTCTCCCGCAGCGTACTATTATTGCCTATCTTTGTGGCGACAATAATTTATCATCGGAAGTCGGTGAAAAGTTAGACGCCTTGAAACAGGGAATGAACCGGGCCGGCGAAACGGATAATACCCTCATCGTTTACACCGATTGCCGGAACGAAATGCCTAAATTATTGCAGGTAAGCGCTAACGAGATACGGACACTGGCCGAATATGCCGAAATAAATTCGGCTTCCGGCGCCAACCTTAGCCGGATTTTTCAAAAAATCATGCAAGATTTTCCGGCACAAGGCTACGGCTTAATCTGTTTCTCCCACGCCAGCGGATGGTTGCCGAAAGGCGCTTTGAATAACCCCGGCGGCTTTGCCGGAGTTTATCCTCCGGACAATGCTCCCGCCTTACGCAGTATATTCGAAGACGAAGCGCAGGAAATGCCGCTTTCTGAATTTGCCTCCGCCATTCCTCTTACGCCTTCCGGCGATAAACTGGATTTTATTCTTTTCGAAATGTGCTACATGGCCGGCGTGGAAGTAGCTTATGAATTACGCCATAAGGCCAAATACATCGTTTCTTCGGCGACAGAAATGCTCTCGACCGGTTTTGTAGAAATCTATCCGGAACACTTAGCCGGCCTTTTTGCTCCTATTCCCTCCCTGAAAACTTTTGCTCAAGCGTATTTTAACACGTGGAATTCCAAAACAGGGACTTCCTGTTCGGCAAGCATTTCGGTTATCAATACGGAAAAAACAGAAGAACTGGCAAAAGCCCTCAAACCTATTCTGGCCGAAAACAAAACGGTGGACATAACCGGCATACAACATTTTAACCGCAATCCGTACCACCTGTTTTTCGATCTTTCGGATTATGTCCAAACCCTAGCCACTCCGGAACAAAAAACCGGTTTCGATCAGGCATTATCTCAAGTTATAGAATACCAGGCAGCTACACTTCAATTTATGCAGGGATATCCTTATGCTTTCACTATTCATTCCCACTGCGGATTAACCACTTACATCGAGCAGGAACAATTCCCCGATTTAAACAAAGAATACGCTAAAACCGCCTGGGCGAAAGCAATCGTCTACTGACGAAAAACTTCAAATCACTCACTTTTTTGAATCGAAACCTATCCGTAAGGCCGGATTCCCATTTATTTTTGAACGGTTTTTATTACGCTTCTAAAATAGCCGATCGACTCGCCGATGCCGACAAACGGATCTTTCATATCTTTTTCGTGTTCCAGACTGCAAACGCCCGGATAACCGACTTCCTTCAACGCTTTGACAAAAGCGGGAAAATCGATTATGCCACGACCTATTTCCACCGAATATCCGGCTTTTGTGTTACCCGTAACATCTTTGATGTGTATATCAAACACCCGCGCATGATATTTTCTTAAATCAGCCGCAGGATCTTTCCCATTGCGGGTATCGTGGCCAATATCCAAACACATTCCAATCCGCGGGTCCAAGTCCTTGGTATGATTCCAAACATCTTCAGCATCAGGGAACAAAGCAATGTCCGGTCCGTGTAGATGAATGGCATATTTGAAATCGTATTCTTTCACTTTTTTATCTACATAAGGAAGAACTTCGAGATTCGGTACGCCTACAATCAATTTCACCCCTACTCTCTTCGCATAAGCAAAAGCATTATCCACTTCCGATTCGGTTTTCATATAGATCGGGCCTACGGCATAACCGGTTACGCCTTTGGCGGCTAATTTTGCATGGAAAGCGGCGATTTGTTCATCGGTACTGTTCAATGGCAAATGAAAATCCTTGATGCAAAGATAATGCACGTCGGCTTTCTGCATAATTTCCAAAGTTTTGTCGATATCAAAATTGACGAAAGTATAACCGGCCATCCCGATCTTAAATGTTTCACCTGTTTCGGGAGGTAGTTGTTCGTCTTTCAATTCTTTTATCTTGATATTTTTGAAAAAAACCTCATCGCCATGGTCTTGCAACAAGATATGACCTTCGGCTGCGTTGCCGAAATTAGGCCAATCGACATATTTGCTATAAGCCACCAATGCATTAAATTCCTGAGTATTTCTCGTATAATCAAGGATTTTAACATCATTGAGGTAATGCTGTACATGATTTCCGTTCACAATAATAGCCGCTGTATTAAAAGCGTTTTCGTCAAAATGATACCCTTTCCCGTTCCGGTCGGGAGGAATCAAATCATACAAAGAACCCAATGTGCGGTTCCCTTTTACGCCTAACTTAGCGTCGGGATGATTATTATCGTCCAGCAACTGAAATTCGCAGCCGATAGCGGAACCTTCTCCTTTATTCAAATCCGGATCAACAAAATATTTGATTCCGCTATTAGCTCCTTTCGTAATCTTAAAATCCACTTTCAAAATAAAATTCTTGTATTTCCGGGTGGTAACAATGTCGCCTCCATTAGCCGATTCCGCGCCACTGCTTTTTTGAATTCGTAAAACCCCCGCTTCAATAGACCAGCCCTGCGGCGGAAAAGTCGCGATTTTGGCTCCACGCCAGCCTTCGGTCGTCTTTCCGTCCCACAACAATTTCCATCCCTCGCCGATTTCCTGCGGCGTTAACGTATTATCTCGACTCTTTACATCCGTTATAAACCCAATGCTTACAATTCCTATGATTATTACTAATACCTGGTTTTTTTTCATTTTTTGTTCTTTATTTCTTTAATTCTTAACTTCTTTTGTAATATTCTTCCCAGCCTTTGCGTGGCGGCAATTGTGTTAACATGGCGTTTGCAAAAGCATTATTTGTGACTTGTTTTGTATTCCGGTCAAACAAAATTCTCGTATTCAGGCGTTGCGCCATTACGCCAAGCGAAAATACTTGGCTCAAAGGCCCATGTATTTCGAAAGGCGAACGAGTCTTTTCTTCGCCCAAACAAGCCAGTAAGAAATTTGCGAAATGGTTGGAAGGACTTTTAGGCGTTTCCGGTAATTTCGATTCCATCGCTTTGGCTTTTTCTTCCGGAATAATGCTAAGCGTACTGCCATGCGAACCTCCTTTGAAAATCAAATCCCGACTGTAGATAATTTTTCCGGGGTTTAACTTCGACGGTTGCAATTTTCCTCCTGCAACCGTAGGAATGTTCGGGTCGATATCGGAAGTTCCATAACCAGCCGGGACGGCGGGTACATTGTCAACTCCGTCGTACCAGGTTACATCTACCGGCGGCATCTCTCCTCGTTTAGGAAAGCGGAAAAGGATGGTCGACGCTTTCGGGAAGAAATAGTCGTTATGACCGTCCACTCGCAAAGCGGCGACTTCGTACGGCAAACCTAATTCGAGAAATTCGTGTATCGTATCGAGGATATGCGCTCCCCAATCGCCCAAAGCGCCCATACCGAAATCGTACCATGAGCGCCAATTTCCGTAATGGTATTTATCATTGTAATCGTGATAAGGGATGGCCGACAACCAAGTGCCCCAATCCAAAGTGGAAGGAATGGGTTGCGCCTCCGGGTATTTATAAATATTAGCATCCCACGGATGCCAACGCCGCTCACCGTTCATGTGGGCGGTTACTTCCGTCACGTCTCGGATGATTCCCGCCTCTTTCCATGCCTTGAACTGAAAATAGTTGGCTTCCGAGTGGCCCTGGTTTCCCACTTGCGTTACTACATTTTTATGATTTTTAGCCGCTTCTATCAACAATTCGGCCTCATAGAAAGTACGCGCCATCGGTTTCTCCACATAAATGTGTTTCCCTAAATTAATAGACAAGATGGAAACAGGGAAATGAGAATGGTCGGGAATAGCCGCCACCACAGCGTCTATTTCATTCCCCATTTTATCAAACATGACCCTGAAATCTTTGAATTGCTTGGCGCTCGGAAATTTATTCAGCATAGCTTGGGTATGGGGAGCGCCTAAATCGACATCGCAAAGGGCTACAATATTAGCTAATCCGGTTTTTTCAAATTCAGGGATAATTTCCGCTCCTCGGTTTCCGATACCTATGCAAGCCAGATTGACTTTCCTGTTAGCGTCCATAATTCTTGCGGCATCCGCTGCCGTCATTGATTTTACGGCATTCAAGCCGCCTAAGGCAAGACCGGCTGTCGCTAATCCGCCCGTTCTTAAAAATGTTCTTCGTGTAATCATGAATTTATAATTAAAAGTACAACTATTTATTGTGAATAATAAGGGTTTTTATACGGAAACCACAAAGTTAAAATAAAAAAATGAAAAAACGGCAGGGAAAAAGAAAATAATCAGGGCAACTGCTCCGAAAGTTTCCAGGGCAAACGCATGAAAATAATATAGATGTCTCCACGCAGTCGCTACGCTCCTTTGGTCGACAGGACGATGACTCCATAAAAAATGAGGGAGGGAACAGCACGATACGCCGTCATGTCGACCGAGCATAAGCGAGTGGAGACATCTAAATCTCAATTTTCGTGCGTTTGCCCTGGAAAGTTTACAACAAAAGCGGCTCATTCGATTATAAAGCGTAACTTTGTGCTGTTGTTTTGTCTTGTAAAATTATGTTTTTACCACTTAGAGATATGACACCTTTTACAAATATACAATTAAAAAACATGTCGTCAAATATGAAATCACCCAAACAAGCGCTGAATCCCGCTTTCCTGAAAAAAAATCCGGAACGGAAAGAAATTGAACTTTTCAAAAAAGAATTTATCACCTTGATCGACCGCATCAATCCGGAAGAAAGCGAGGAATTTCATAAAAACCTGATTAAGGATTTCCTTAATGCCGTCTATTACAAAGACAAACACTATATCAACACCAAAGGACACTCCGATTTGGTCATTCATAACAACAATGATACTGCGTCTTCCGTCGGCGTGTTGATTGAAGCAAAAAGTCCCGCGAACAAAGGAGAAATGGTTAGTCATAACAATCTAGACGCTAAGTCGTTTCAGGAACTGGCGCTGTATTACCTGCGGGAACGGAAAACCGGTAAGAACTTTGAACTCCGCTATTTGATTATTACCAACATTTACGAATGGTTTGTCTTTGACGCACAGGATTTTGAAAAACTGTTTTACCAAAACAAAAACCTGCTCAATCATTTTGAACAGTTTCAGACGGGCAAATTATCGGGAACAAGCACCGATTTCTTCTACAAGGAAATTGCATCGCCCGAAATACGGAAAATCCAAACCGAAATCCCCTACACTTACTTTGATATTCGCGACTACGAGCAAATCCTGCGCAACGCGGACAAAGAGGACGACCGGAAACTGATTGCGCTCTACAAATTCCTCTCGCCCGTACATTTGCTCAAACTGCCCTTTGCCGAAGAAAGCAATCAGTTGAACAGGGAATTTTACGCCGAACTTCTGCATATTATCGGATTGGAAGAAATAAAACAAGACAACAGGAAACTGATCGTCCGAAAAAAAGAGAACGAGCGCGACGGCGGATCAATGATTGAAAATGCGATTACCGCCATTGATTCGATGGACAAGCTGGACAATATCGACTCCGAACAATACGGCGAAAACAAGCAAGAATGCCTGTTTAATGTGGCATTTGACTTGGCTATCTCCTGGATAAACCGGATACTGTTTTTGAAATTGCTTGAAGCCCAAATTATTAAATATCATAATGGAAACAATGATTTTGCATTTCTGTCGGTCAATAAGTTAAACGATTATGGCGAACTGAATAGCCTGTTCTTTTCCGTTTTGGCTTGCAAAGAAGACGAACGGGAAGAAAGTATAAAGACTAAATTTGCGCATCTTCCTTACTTAAACAGTTCACTGTTCGAAAAAACGGATATGGAAAACAAAACCATATTTATCAATAATTTACAAGATAATATTAAGATAAAGCCATATTCCAGAACCGTATTGCATGATACTGCTCCGACAATGCGGCCACTGGAATACCTGTTGCGATTTTTGGACGCCTACGATTTCAGCAGCGAAGATTCGGAAGAAATTCGGGAAGAAGACAAAACCCTGATTTCGGCGTCGGTATTGGGTCTGATTTTTGAAAAAATCAACGGTTACAGAGACGGCTCTTTTTTCACCCCCTCGCTTATCACCATGTACATGTGCAGGGAAACCCTGTCAAGGGCGGTCATTCAAAAATTCAACGAAACCAAAAGCTGGAATTGCCTGACCGTTAACGACCTTTACAACAAAATAGACGATATTGCCGAAGCCAACGAAATTTTCAACTCGATACGGATTTGCGATCCCGCTGTCGGTTCGGGTCACTTCCTCGTATCTTCCTTAAATGAAATGATTTACCTGAAATCGGAATTGGGCATCCTGGCCGATAAAAACGGGCGAAAATTAAGAGACTACCGCGTATCCGTCGAACACGACGAACTGATTATCACCGATAACGAAAATAACCATTTCGTTTACAACCCTAAAAACAGGGAAAGCCAGCGGGTTCAGGAAACGTTTTTCCACGAAAAACAGCTTATCATTGAAAATTGCCTGTTCGGGGTAGATATAAATCCCAATTCGGTGAAAATATGTCAATTGAGGCTCTGGATCGAACTGCTGAAGCACACTTACTACCGTTCCGCCACAAATGAACTGGAAACCTTGCCGAATATCGACATCAATATCAAATGCGGCAACTCCCTGCTCAGTCGATTCGATTTGCGGGATAAATATACGGGAACACCCGGTTTGGAAGCGAAAGTCAAGAAAAATACGCGACAGTACAAGGAGCAAACTTCCCGCTATAAATCAACAAGTAACAAGGAAAGCCGGCGGCAAATTTTGAGAATTATTGACGAAACCAAAGCTTTCTTTTTGCGGCTGAATGATGTAAACGACAGGGATTATATCGCCCTCAGGGAAGCGCAGTCAAAACTGCTGGAACAAACCCAAACGGGTTCTCTCTCCGTTTTTCAAACGGAAGAATGGCAGCAAAAAAATGAAGAATTGACAGCCAAAGTTGTCGAACTGGACGAAAAATACAAGGAAAAAGTTAAATCCTGCTTTGAATGGCGTTACGAGTTTCCCGAAGTATTGGACGAGGATGGCAATTTTATCGGTTTCGATGTGATAATCGGAAATCCGCCATACATACAATTGCAATCCATGGGTAGCGTTGCGAACGTCTATAAAAACATGAATTATCAGGTATTTGAGCGTACAGGGGATATTTATTGCCTGTTCTACGAACGCGGATACCGGCTGTTGAAACCGCAGGGACGGCTTTGTTTCATCACTTCCAACAAGTGGATGCGGGCAGGTTACGGCGAAAATACCCGAAAGTTCTTTGTCGAAAATACCAATCCCGAACTGCTGATCGACTT
>JAISOJ010000093.1 GCA_031275735.1 Dysgonamonadaceae bacterium | reverse complement strand
CAAGCAGGATTTTCTTCTGCTTTAGGCGCTTTTATCATGGGTTCAATACTGGCTGAAACAATTGATTCGGAACGAATTGAGCATTTAATACTACCTATTAAGAACTTCTTCGGCGCTATTTTCTTTGTTTCAGTGGGAATGATGATTCAGGTCACTTCTTTGGGAGCATACATTGTCCCTATTTTGATTATCAGTCTGGTAGTGATTATTGGGCAGATGTCTATTGCGACGGGAGGCGTATTGTTGTCGGGACAGAATCTTAAAACGGCTGTGTTTTCCGGTTTTTCGCTGACGCAAATCGGCGAATTTTCATATATCATCGGCGCCCTTGGTTTGAGTTTGGGCGTGATAGATAATGCCTTGTACCAAATTATCGTTTCAGCTTCGGTGATTACTATTTTTGCTACTCCGTTTATGATGAAATTAGCCGGGCCGGCTAATCAGTTTTTAGAAAAAAAATTGCCCTTAAATTGGCAACGTTTCCTCAATAAAGACTTTTCTGCAGCTCGTCCGGTCAATCAGGATACGCTTTGGAAAAAATTGTTGCGTGAGATGTTCACTGTCGTTCTGATTTATTTTTTCATTTGCATCATGCTCGTGAACTTTTTTCTGAAATATGCTCTTCCTTACGTAGAAGAATGGATTCCCGGAATAAACGGGCGTTTGCTTTCCGCTACGTTTATCCTGCTTGCACTTTCTCCTTTTTTACGGGCAATTATTGTTAAAGACCGTTCTAAAGAGTTTTATACTCTTTGGAAAAGCAATAAAATCAATCGCGGGCCTTTGATTTTTACGATCATAATTCGGATATTGTTGTGTGCCGGATTAATTATGTATGTTTTGTTTTATCTGTTTCACACGCCGTTTGTTATCGCTTTTACCTTAGCACTGATTATCTTGGCGTTGTTTATTGTATCCAAACGGTTGAAGCGTCGTTCTCTTGTGTTTGAGCACCGTTTTAAAGAAAATTTGAATGAGAAAGAAAAATATGAAGAATCGAAAGCTCCTGTCACCAAAGGATTTGTTAACCACGTGTTGGATAGGGATTTGCATTTGTCCGAATTTCCGATACAGCCTTATTATTCCATAGTAGGAAAAACCTTAAAAGAGCTTAATTTCCGACAATTTTTCGGTGTAAATGTGGTGACTATTGTACGGGGAGGTGTGCATATTAACATTCCGAAAGGCGAGGAACGGATTTATCCGGGCGATCATATTGTTGTACTAGGAACGGATAAGCAAATGGAGTTGTTTCAGCAACGACTGGAAGAAAAACGTTTGAAATATGCGAATATGGAAGAAAAACAGTCGCCTGAAGTTCAAATGAAGCAGATTCAGATTGATGCGGAGTCGCATTTGAACGGAAAGACCATTCGCAATTCGGGCATACAGGAGAAATACAATTGTTTATTGGTGGGTGTCGAACGGAATGATTTTTCGATGCTGAATCCGGATTTAGATTTGATACTAGAAAAAAATGATATTCTCTGGCTGATAGGAGAAAATCGAAATATATTGAAAATGAGCGAAATATAGTATTATTTTCGTTGAGAACGCAATGCGTTCAACGCACGTTCCATATCTTCGGGCGTATCGATTCCGATAGTTTCTTCATTCGTAATTCCCGCTTGAATCCGGTAGCCGTTTTCTATCCAACGGAGTTGTTCCAGCGATTCGGCTTTTTCCAACGGAGATTGGGGGAGGGAAGCGATGGCTTTCAATACTTCGGTTCGATAAGCATAAATGCCTATGTGTTTGTAAAATACATGCGATTGTAGCCATTCTGTATATTGTTTGCTGCGGATATAGGGAATAACCGAACGACTGAAATAAACGATTTGCCGTTGCGGGGTGATAATCGCTTTCGGCGTATGGGGATTAAACAGGTTCTCGAAATCATCATCAGCGGAAAACGGTTTGACCAAAGTGGCGATTTGTGTTTTTTCGTCTTCGAAGCAAGCCTTCAACAATTCGATTTGAGAAACTTGAATGAAAGGCTCGTCGCCCTGTATATTAATAACGATGTCGAACTTTTCGCTTAACCGCATATATGCTTCGTAACAACGGTCGGTTCCGCTCTGATGGTCAGGAGAAGTCATAATGACTTTTCCGCCAAAACTTTTTACAACGGTATAAATACGTTCATCATCGGTGGCGACCAGGGTTTCGTCCAAAAGGCCGGCCACCCGTTCATATACCCGTTGAATCATTGGCTTGCCCAACATATCGGCCAAAGGTTTGCCCGGAAAACGGGTAGAGGCATAGCGCGACGGAATGATTCCCAAAAATTTCATATGCGACTTATTTTACTCAGTAAGTGATAGTCCAAAATAGTCGCTGCCGCCATCGCTTCCACGATGGGAACGGCACGCGGCAGTACGCAAGGATCGTGCCTTCCTTTTACCTGCAAAATAGTTTCATTTCCACCCTTATCGACGGTAGCTTGTTCTTTCAAAAGCGTTGCTGCCGGTTTGAAGACAACTCGAAAATAAATGTCTTCTCCGTTGGAAATACCCCCTTGTATTCCTCCTGAATGATTGGTTTTCACAGCGATTTTTCCATCTGTCCGGCGATAAAAAAGGTCGTTCATTTCGGAACCTTTATAGCAGACGCCTTCAAATCCCGAACCGTATTCGAAACCTTTTACGGCATTGATGCTCAACATGGCATTACCCAAAGCGGCATGTAATTTGCCGAAGACCGGTTCGCCCAATCCTGCCGGAACGCCTTTACATATGCAGGAAATAACGCCTCCCACCGTGTCGCCTTCAGTTTTGACTTGCCGGATTAAGTCGATCATTTGTTGAGCGGTTTTCTTGTCCGGACAACGAACAGGAGTTGATTCAACCATTTCCAAATTTAACTCGGTATAAGGTTTATTTAGTTGAACAGTACCTACCTGGGAAGTATAAGCGATAATTTGTATTCCTATATTTTTTAAAACTAATTTGGCTATTGCGCCGCCTACTACTCTGGCAATAGTTTCACGCGCAGAGGAACGTCCTCCTCCCTGAGGGTCTCGTATTCCGTATTTAATTTGGTAAGTATAATCGGCATGGGAAGGCCGGTAAAAATTTTTCAAATCATCGTAATCGGATGAATGTTGATTATTGTTAGGAACAATAAATCCAATCGGCGTACCGGTCGTTTTGCCTTCATAAATGCCGGAAAGAAATTCTACCTTGTCAGCTTCGTTCCTAAAAGTCGTGATGTCGGATTGTCCAGGTCTTCTTCTGTCTAATTCTTTTTGTATAAAATCGTTATCTAACAAAATACCGGCAGGACAACCGTCGATTACTCCCCCCATGAATTTTCCGTGCGATTCGCCGAAAGAAGTCAGCCGGAATATGTTTCCGAACGTATTCATTCATTTTTAGTTACATCCGCAACAACCTTGTTTATCATGAGAAGAATCACAACCATCACAATCACAACTGCTTTCATGAGTTAATGCTGCTATTTCTTCTGCGGTCGGTTCGTGGACGTCAATCACTTCACCGTCGAAATTCAAAGTTTCGCCGGCCAAGGGATGGTTAAAATCCATCACTACTACATCTGCTTTAATTTCCAGAACCGAACCCATTAAACGATTGCCCTGGTTATCCATCATCGGAAGAGTCTGTCCCTCGTAAATTCTTTCCTCATCGAATTTCCCTTCTACTTCGAAAATCTGTTTGGGTAATTCGACTACATTATTCTCTATGTATTCACCATAAGCCTCGTCCGGAGCTAACCGAAAAGAGAATTTATCGCCTACCTGCAAACCTTCGATATTTTTTTCGAAAGCGTCGAGCATCATACCCATCCCAAACATAAATATTAGTGGACGTTCTTTAGTTGCACGTTCCATCAATTCCCGATTATCTCCTTCATCTACTGTTAAGTCGTATATTAGGGATACCATTTTTTCATCTGAAATTTTCATTATTAACTTGTTTTATTATTAATTGAGCGCAAAGGTAGTGAATTTTCCCGAATACCCTCTCTGAAAAACAGTTTTTTATAGAAAGCGAATGTTTTGCGGGTAACGATTTAGAACCGAGCGGACTGCTTTCGTCTGCGGTAGTTATTTTATTTTAAATTGGCAAATTCAAGTTTGTTTATTTTATAGAAGCATCACAAAACCAATTGGGATATATCGAAAAATACAGAGCCTCCCCTGCACTGCTCGGACGCGAGCTGAAATTGCCGTTTTGCTTTGCATCCATAATTTATTGATATTGACGACATTAAAACAAATACGACAGGGCAACCGCCCAATTTTTATATTTGTTGTATCTTATGTCGCTGATCCGCTCCACATAATTGGAATTTTCGCCAATCAGGTAACTGCGCCCGATTGTGAACTGGACGTGGTCAATGCGCAGTCCGCAGCCGTATTCGAGCGATGTGCGAAATACATAATCGCTGAAATCGGAATCAGTTGCAACATCAAGCGCTGCGCCTCCGTAAGCGAAAAGATTGAAATATTTTGAGAAATTGAAATGATATTCCAAATGCAGCGGGATGTTCAGAACATGCTCCCGATAGGTGTAAAGACTGTATCCGCCATAGTCGGCGTAACTATAATCGGTAAAAGTCTTTGAGTAGTTTTCGTAGTTCAGTCCGATATTCAGCCCCAAACCATATTTGAACAGCGGCTCAAAACGTAAGCCTGCCTGAATTCCGTCCATAGTATCATCGTCGAGCGAACGTTGAATGTAACCGACTGCGATTCCCCATTTTTCGCTGTTTTTAGCGCAGTTGAAACAGGATTTGTTGCCGTTGTATGTCTTTTGATGTTTTTGAGAATTATGGTTGCTTGCCGTAAAATTTCTTGATGAAAAATAATTACCTTCCTGACTTACAGTAATTTTCACTTCTTTTCCTCCTGCCGTAACTTTAAACCAACCGCTACGTTGGCTGCCTTTGTTAGCATCGCAAAAGATTGAAAACCATCCGTTATTTTTGGAGCCTAACCTGCACCAGTCAGGTAAAAGGGACACATTGTAATTGTCAACATTGGTCTTGATATCTATTCTTGCTCTGCCGCCTATCTCATCGAAAGAGATGTATTGCGATGAAGTGGTAAGAGTTGCCGCAGTCTTACTTGCCGGTTTTCCCTCACCTGCATTGATGCGCTTTTGAGCATCGTTGGGGTCAATACCGGCTGCAAGCAGTTTTTGCCGCCTTTCCTGCATAGTGCCGTATTTGTTATTCCAAATATCGGTTAGTTCTGCTGTAGTTGCCTTGCGCAGCGGCGGTCGGTTTAGTTCCGTATTGCATCTTTCGATCTGTGCCTTTGCATATTCGTCTTTTGGATTCCCATCAAGTACGTTTTGATAATTTTGTATTGCTTGACTGTAATCTTTGTTGTTCAACGCCCGATAAGCAGTCTTGCTGTATTCGGAGCAGCGGTTTGCACGCGTAAATTTTATTTCTGCTATATTTTTGTCTTTTCCGCTTGATACACTCATTGCTTCGCGATATTTGGCTATTGCACAGTCGTAATTTCCTTTGTCAAAACAGTCGTCGCCTTCTTCCAACAACGTTTGGCAAAAAGCGGGGATCGTTGAAAATAAAGTAAATAGCAAGATTGTAATACGTTTCATACGAAAATGAGTAAACAAGTAAACAAGTAAACAAGTAAACAAGTAAACGAGTAAACAAGTAAACGAGTAAACAAGTAAACAAGTAAACGAGTAAACGAATACCCGTTTTCATGCTCTTGAGTGTTTGTTGAACATGATTGTTTCATATTTGTTGTATATTATAGTTTTTGCAACAAATCGGAAATATCGGCATCAGCGTCCGGCCACTTGCGCTTTATGATTTCGAGCAGAATGTCGGACAGAAAGGGATAGTCAGGCAACATGAAATCGTAATTGAAAATATATGATGAAATTTCCGTCAGAATTTTCAGAATTTTGTTAAATTTCTGTTTTTCAATTTCTTCGCCCAGCCCTGAAACAGACTCGTTTTGGTCTAATTCGGCAATTTTATTCATGGTTTCTTTCAGTCCCGTACTGAAAATGCTGTAATTTTCTACCTTGTCTTTCAGGCTGTTGAGCAGTTCAGAGTGTTGATTGACTGCTTTCAGTTGAGTTTGTGCGTTACTTATGCCGTACTCGTCATATCTCTTTGTTAATAACTCTTGGGCGCTGAAATATTTATCCAAATCAGACAGCGTTTTATTCACGTCGGGATTGTCGCCCGCAAGCCGCAAATCGCGCTGAACGGATTCTCTTGTGGATGATTTGATTAAATCGTCGAATTGACGACTTTGGTAGTTGCGGACAATACTTTCCAATGCCTCGTTTTTGCCTCTTTCCCGCTCTTCTTTTGCTGTCCGCCTGCCATTTTGCCGTTCGTCGGAAAGTTGGGTTTTCAGCAAATTGATTGAATCGGTTTTCGCTTTAAGTCGGGAGTCGAATTCTTCCTTGCCTGATTTGAATTTTTCCAGTTCGGCAAGGTTGGCTTTCAGCAATCTGACGGAATCTTTCATGTTTTTCAAACTGAACTGTGCCTGAGTTATATAGCTTTCATTTGAAGTTATCGCGGCAGCCAGTTCTTTTTTTAAACTGTTGATTTCGACTGCCTGACTTGCAATTCTGTCTATCAAATCATCCTGTGCATATGCTTGATGGACGGTGCATAAGAAAAATATCGAAATAAGTATTTCTTTCATACGTAAATGAGTAAATAAGTAAACGAGTTGACGAGTAAACAAGTTGACGAGTAAACAAGTAAACAAGTTGACGAGTAAACAAGTAAACGAGTTGACGGGTTGGCGAGTAAACGAATACCCGTTTACATGCTCTTGGGTGTTTGTTAAACATGATTGTTTCATCATTATAAATTCGATTGTTTGTTACTGAAATAGTTATATGCATCGCGGCTGTCGGTGTCCAATTTGTTTTTCAATCGCTGGTATTCCCTGTCCACTGTGTCATCGCCAACATTGTAGGCGCTGCTGTCGAGCCGGTCGATTTCCGCTTTCAATTTGTCGTAAAACAGTTCTTTGTATTCTTTTTGTGAGTGGTAGTTTGAATACAGCCCTGTCCATTCGTCGATTTTTTTGTCTAAATAACGGACGTGCGCTTGAAACAGCAACTGCGGCGCTTCCCGAAGTCCGTCGTGCAGGCGGGTACAGTTGTTGACATAACTCTTGCCCCAATTATTGCGATAATTTGCAGTCTGCTGGATTTTGCCTTGCACCTCCGAAACAGGGAAACGGTCGGACAGTGATGTTCCTGAATAACCAAAATTTTTACAGGAAGCGATAAAAACGTTGATTTCGTCGTATTTGGCGAAAATTTGCCTGATTTCGTCGAACTTTTTAGCCACGCGGCTGCCTGCTTGAAGAAAACTCGATTTTTGCAACGTTTGATATTCGCTACGGATAAAATTCAAGTCGTCGGGATTCCATTCGTTTCTGTCGAATACGTAAAATGCCTGATTATAGAACTTGTGGGCGTAAGCGGCATAGAGGTTGCTCTCGAAGAACTCTTTCGACAGGCGGTTGCCAAGTGTGTCGAGTTTATCTTTGCCGAGCCGATTTTCTTTGTGCCAAGTCGAAATGAGCCATTTTATTTCGGCGTATTTTTCGGGACAAAAATTGCTGTCCGGCATTTTAGGCAGGACAGTATCTATCTCACAATTCAACTTTTCGGTAAACTGATTTATGGGCGGCTCATAATCGCCCTTCTCGCCGATAGTGACGAGCGACTTTACGGCAAAAAAGCCGATAACCGCGACGAAGGCTACTGCTAAACTGATTTTGAATGCTTTCATATTATTGGAGATTTTTTAATTGGGATAAAGTAGAGATTGTTTTAGTTCCTCTTATGTCTGGCAAATACTTTGGTTTTTCAACGTTGCACATCTTATCTACAAAATTATTTAATTCGCTGTTTTGAAGAACGGTATCGTTATTTATTTCTTTTTGAAAAGAGGAATATGATTTATTTTTTGAACCATCTAATGTCCAAAATTTTATACATAAATTAATGCTGCCTTTCAATGCATCGTCTTTACCAATATCGCGCATATATTTCTCTAACACATCTTTTTTTAATTCATTGCCTTTGATGTATTGGATAATATCTTGCCGAGCATCACCAGAATTTTTATCCTGATTTGATTTTGTCGTCGTATTTGGTGCATTTTGCAGATTTGTTGGCGGATTACTCTGCTTGCCTGCATCATCCGTTATTGTTTTCTCTTCCTTCGGCGGCTGCAAAATCGAATTAATCTTTTCGGCAATTTGTGTCAAAGACATAGAAGAAACGGTATCAACATCAAACTTTTGAGCAACTTCTTCACATTTATTTGCTTTTAGAACCGTGTCTATTGCATTTTTGAAGCATTTTTGCCGGTCGGAATAGACGTAATTAATTACCAATGAATCGCAAAACTTCTTCTCGTCTATCCGTTTACGTAAAGCAATAACATTTTCCAACTGCTGCTTTTTACTTATCCACTTATTATAATCAGTAGAATCCCGCTTTTCTTCCTTATCGCCGATACCAAAGATACCAAGGATTGACTGCCCAAAACTTTTCTCTATTTTTACTTCAGGCGGATTACTAAATTTAGTTTGTAAGGAATCTTCTAATACCGAAAGCCGTAGTTCGTTATCGGCAATATATATTTCTAAGGATTGAGTAGAAATCTTATTCTTATTTTCTTTTCCATTAAATACGCCCAATCCCCAACAAACAAGTCCGATAATAACAGCAACAACTACCATGGAACTCAAAATTATACTTACCCAATTCGGTTTATATTGAGCAGTATAGCAAATTCTGTTTTCTTCTCCCTGTTTTTTAGTTGCTTGCCATTTGTCTAATTGAAAGAAAAAATCAGGTCTAACTTTAGGAGCGTTTTCCTTAATATTAAAAGTGTTTGGTTTATTTGGTTTATATGGAAGTATTTTTGGTTTATTGCGTTCTTCTTTTTTTGGCCATTTACCATGTTTGCCCTCTTTAAAATAAAAAATGATATCCTCATTGTGAGGAATTTCGTTATCTCTTACAGGCATGGGTTTTTTACTTAACTTGATTTTTTCAATATGTCCTTGCATCATTTTTGGATTGATCGTAGTAAAGTGCTTATCTTCATAATAATCGCTTTCAATCTCTACTTGCCATTTCTTATCAATTTCATTTCCAACAAAAACAAATTTATTTTTGTTGTTTTTGATGCAATATTTAGGCATCTCATCTCTCCTGTGGTAAAATACTTTTATCATCACATATCTGCTGTCAATCGGCTGATCATTGTCGTCAGACAACTGTATTTCAATGATTTTTTGTTCTTCCAATTTAAAAGGAATGGAGTTATTGTCAGGATATTCCGTCGGTTTATATCGACATTTTTTATTCTCATAGCCATTTACTTCTACTTCTATATCCCAATAATCCCCTAATTCATCCCCTTCGAATGTTATACTATTGCCTGTAATGGGCTTTTCTGTTTGTTGATAACTATTTCTACATTTTATTTGTGTAATTGAAAGTGATTTTCCGTTTATATTTGTCGCACAAATGTTTACAGTTTTTTTTTCTTTTTCAAGCATAACAGGTTTTATTGTAATTGTTTTGTTCTGTTCATCAATATCTATACATTGAAGATTATTTGCAATAGAGCCGGGATAGTACGCCGGTTTGCGGTACTCCTGCTCGTATGAAATTTCAAGTTTGCTTTTTCTTCTTACTTTATCATTATTACATTTCCTTGTTCCATTGGCTGTTACGTTGATTTTTAATCCGTTCTTTTCGTATTCATTGAATCGCAATTTATATTTCGGATTTTCCAAATCAATCTTTCCCGTCAAGTCTGTTCCCGAATGTCGCAAGGCATTGAGCGGATTTTCGGGTTGGTTTTTCAAATCGGCGCTTACAAAAAGTATTTGGCGATACTGCATGTATTCGTCTTGGTATGGTGCATCGAAATAGCGTTGCAGTTCTGTGTTGTCGCGGTAATAGATAAATGCGGCGTCGGTTGTTCCGGATGGCATGGTGTCGACGTCGTCGGGGGAAAGGGATTGTAATCGAAGGTCGTAAGTATTTGCTTTCAAGGTCAATAATGGCCAGTCTTCCTGCTTTTTGCCGAGATTATAATCCGGGCAATAATTGTTCACGTATGTCTTTGCAAGTTCATCTAAAAGCGCTATTGCATCGGCGCCTGTTATTTTGTTTTCCTTTGGAATAAAAAACGAAAGCCCGATATTTCCCAAGCTGTAGCGTTGCACATCGTGAACGATAACGTATTTTGTAAAAATACAGCCGCCGTCCTTTGCAAACGCTAACGAATACAATGATTTTCCGCGAAAAATGCCATTATTGACATTCCTATGCCTCATATCGCCCGCAAACTGAAAAAACTCATTCGGCGTCGGTTGCGGATACAAAACGTTGTAACCGTCTTTTGTCCCCTGTACAAATATCTTTATCTTCATAGCTCTTTACTGATTCAATATATCCAAAATACTTTTCTTGCTAACCTCAATTCTGTCCATCAATATTTCGAGTATTCTTTCTGCCGAGCTGCCCTCGAAATTACAGATTTGCTGAAAATAAACACCGCCGAGCGAAAACGGCTCAACCGTCAGTTTTCCTGCATTGATGCTGTATTTTTTGCAGTTATCTTTCAGTGTATTGATGAACGAAGTAAAACTTTTAGCGCTCAAATGTTTTTTTGCGTACTCCACCCTTTTTTCCGGCGGCACTTTCTTGCCGAGTTCGTCTGTCAATAAATCGCTTTTTGTCAGAACGACATATATGGCATCGGTTGTTTTTCCGAAAACGGCGTTGTTTTTGAAATAAGTGGATGCGGCAGCCAAATAGTCGCTCTGTTTCAGTCCATCGCCATCGGGCGCATTTTTCTCGTCATAATCGATAAAGAAAAAGTGAATTTTGCGATTGTTGCTTTTCAAAAAATTATTCAGCGAATTGAACGTATTTTCGTGCGATAGAGTGGGCAATTGTTGCCCTGCATTTTTATGGAAAAAACACTTGAAGATTTCCCCGCTTAATTCAATCAGAGAAACGGAGCGGCTATGCTTTTCGTTGGGGCGTTTCAATGTAAATGGCAGGTATTGAGTTGTTTCGAGCGGGCTTGGCGCAGGCAGATAGTCGTTGGCAACATCGTCGTCGCTAAAAATATTTTTCAGTTGAGTTGCATACAGGCAACCCGGTCCGGGAGCAATATTCAAATAGCCTTTCTCTTCGGCCATTTGCAAAACAGCGCCCAAAGCGCAGGTTTTGCCTGAACCTGTTCCGCCCCAAAAATATACTTCGGTGTAGCCCGAAGGTATTTCGTCCGGCGTTTCGCCTATTTGTAGGCGCGGCGTTTCTACCTTGTCCAAATTGTCGATCACAGTTTGAGGAATGCCGCAATTTTTCAACTCGCTTTGGGTAAGAGTGCCATTGCTCAAATATTCGAGTATTTGGCTCGGGTAATATGCATTTGAATTGCGGCGTATTTTATCCAAAATATCCTGTTTTTGCGCTCTGATGTTTTCTCTTTCTTGCCTCAGGTCATCCATTCTTTGTTTTGCTTCATTCACATGCCTGCCTTTGGGATGGGTTGAAATATAGTCGGCCAGCCCGGTTTCGTTACCGTATCGGCATTCTTCCCATGCTGCATCGTCTTCGCTATCGTGTTTGGATTGCAATTTTTGTATTGCTGCTCGTTTAGATGCGTCTAAGTTACCGGTTTTTTTCAATTCGTCGAGAGAAACAATTCCTTGACTGATACAACTGTAGAGTTGCTCTGCCGTCAGGTTGTCAACGTTGTCTAATATATGTTGTTTATTCATTATTTGTCAAATGATTAAATTAATAATCACAGTTCGTTGCCGGTTATTGATCCGCCCATTCCGAAAAGAATTTTCAGTCCCGGAAATTTTGTGTGTCTTTTGGTTACAGACCACGACAGCAGCATCAGCGCATAAGCCAGTACCGCGAGTCCGATTGTGAGCGGAGTAGGTTTGCCAAGCGTTTTGAAAGCCTTTTTTGTGTCTTCAAAGGAGAGCGGACAGGCAAAATCGGCTGCCTCTTCGCCTTTTTCACGCACTTTGGACAGTTCGATCAAGGTATTGAGCCAGTTGGTTGAGTTTTGCTCCACTTCGTTCACGACAGCGACAATGCCGATGGGTTTCCATCCGTTTGTAGTTTTTTTTGCCTTCGCAAGCCACTCGTGTGCAACTTCTTTTATTCCGCTGCCGCCGATGGTGTCGGTATAGTTCGACGGAAACAGGTCGGCGTGAACGGTAAACATCTTGTTTTCTATTTGTGTTTCTGCCGCTACGCCGTTCACGAAGCCGTATTCGGCATATTCGCCCGGATTTATATCTGCCGACGCAACCACGCTGCGCAATTTGGTTTCGTAAATTTTTTCGCGGTTTGCGGCATAACTTTCATATTCGGCAAACATGTTTTCGGCTTGAGTGATGCTCTCCGAAAGTTTGGTCTGAATATCCGCTTTTTTACTCGACACGGTGAAGTAGTGGGGGAACGGCGAGTTCGCAAAAACGACAGCGAACCCGACAAATGCCGCGAGTAAAATCATTTCCCAGATAAAACAGGATTTGAAGTTGCGGCTTGTCCGTTTCAGCAGTTTAATGCCGAAAGCATGTCCTCCGAGCAGAACGGCGATAATAGCCGCGAGAATAATGCTTGGCCCTGTATCGCCCAAAGCAAGGAAGTTGGCGCCGAGAAAGCATTCAAAGCCGAAAGCAAGGGCTGCAAGCAATGTCAGCACATCGGCTAAGGAGAATTTTGACTGATTCATATCGTTTAATTTTTAATTGGTTATCTATCTGCCGTTTTCAATTTTTCTCAATTCGCTGTTCACGTTGTCAAGTTCTTGTTGCAATCGGTTGCGCTCGTTCTCCAACTGCGAACGGCGGACATCTGCCGACGAATAATTAGTATAGGGTGGAACGGAATTTTGAGGGTTACCGATTTCAAATTTTTGCCCGGGGCAATTGATCAAAAATTCCCAGTAAGTTTCATTTCCTCCAATAATTTCAACTGTAATTGTCGGTTGATGAAACTGAACGTTTGAAGCAAGAGGCGTTCTTGTGCTTCCTTCGTATGTAAAAATAACTTTCCCATTTGTATTGACGCCATCGTATAATGTTATTTTATCCGGTACATTTTGCGTATTGTAAGCAAAAATAAAGGCGCCTGATTGTTGTCCCATCTCAAAACTTCCCACATACCCCTCGTCGCCTCCGGAGGCCACTATCGAATTGCAGGGCGAAGGAGGTTCTATACATTCCTCGCCCGATTTCACTTTTTCGAGCGCTTTGTTCAATTGAATCAATTGCCCGATGTTATCCTGTGTCTGCCATCCCGTGTTTTGCAAAATACAGAGTATTTGCTTGGTAGTCAGCGAATCGTTCAGGCTTTTCATCAGCGCTATGCTTCCCGAAATAATCGGAGCGGCCATGCTTGTGCCTTCATGGACGGCGTAGTTGTTTTTGCCGATCGAACTGAAAATGCCTACTCCGGGCGCCGATATGTCGGAATACGGTCCGTAATTGCTAAATTCGGCTTTTTCTATATTTTGTCTGTTCCTGTTTACTGCCGAAACGGTAATTGTCTGTTCCGGACGTTGTATGGGAGTAATGCCTGCCAGTACATTGTCGTTGCCTGCCGCAACCACAATGGTGGAGTTATGATTGGCTGCTATGCGCATTACCTCGCGCCAAAGCCTTTCTTCTTCCTTGAAGTGATTGCGGATCAAGTCTGCCTGCACTTCAACAGGGTATTCCGAAAGTCCCGTTAGTTGAGCGCCGAGCGAAAGATTGACCACATCTGCTCCCTGGTAGAGGGCGAAAAGTACTCCGTCAAGAACGGAGGTGGTTGTCATAACACATTGCCGGTCGGCTATTTGCACAGGCATGAACCGACATTCGGGCGCTATGCCGCAAAGTCCTTTGCCATTGTTCATTGCGGCAAGTGCAATTCCGGCGACGTGCGTGCCGTGGTCTAACTTTTGCGGAAATACTTCGTCGGTGTGGGTCCATACGTTGTAAGGCGAAACAACGCGGTCTTTCAGTTCGGGATGCGCAAGATTAAAACCTCCGTCGATAATCGCGACTACAATTTCCGCATTGCCGCGAGTAATATCCCAGGCTTCGGGGGCTTTTATCGCTTGCAGATACCAGGTTTTCTCGCTGTCGGCAAATGCAGGGTCGGAAGGTGAATAGTTGCTTTCAAACAATGATTCGTCGAATACAAACAGTTCGTAATCGGGCGAAAAGGCGTCAGGTATTTCCTGTTTCAGCCGCTCGCGCTCTTCCGAAGGGAGTTCAATTTGCATGCGCTTGACCGTATTGTCGTAATAGACAACTCGATATTTGTTGTCGGGATATTTTGTTTTGAAATCCTTTGCCAACTGCATAATCGTCTTATTTTCGTTTTCCATCAGAATATTCAGACGGTTTCCTACAACCACGGGTTCGCCCGGCTTGCGAATAATATGTGCAGTATCGACAGGCGGGATGACGTTTTGCGACGGCGGCAAAACGCCGCTGTATTCGGGCGGCGTCGGGACAGGGTCGTAGGGATGATACGGGTCGTATATGCCCCCGCCATCGCTAACTCGCCTCGGGTCGTTGCCGAGCCACGCAGAATCATTTGCGCCGAGAGCGCCTCCACCGGCAGAGTGATGACTGCAACTGCGAAGCAAGCATAATAACAGCAGCAGCAACAGTAATGCAAGCAACAGCCAAAGCAACCATTTGAGGCACCCTTTGCCGGCCCACAATTCGGTCAACCATAGCCAAAAACGTTTCCACCAGGGACGTGGCGGCAGATCAGGCGGCTCGGGTGGGTCGATTACTACAATAGAAATGGGCGGCTCTTCTTTACGTTCGACGGTATCGTCTTGCTCCTTAGGCGGGGTCGTCGTTTTTCCGGGCCGCAAATGGCAGCGGAAAACGCCATCTTCTACGCTTGCGTTTTCTTTAAGTTTCATTCCCCATACGCCCAAGACAACGCTGTCGTCGTAGCCATATACAAATCGGTCGTCGATATGTTTGATGGCTTCGGCGAGAAAATCGGCTTCCGGGGTTTTGCCTGCATTTCGGAGCATCTCGATTTTGCTGTTGTAATGCGCAATTGTTTCATTTTTAATTGTTTGATATTTGGATTGTTCTTCATTCGGCAAGTCGGGCAGGATGCGGGGAGTTTCTGTATATTTTTTTCCATGAAACGTAACTTTGCCGCCTTCTTTTGTCGGATAAGATAAAAAGTCTTGATAGCGAGCGCCGATATTGTTTTTTACAATAGTTGCAAGCGCCGGATAGCGCTCAAAGAGCGGCCAACCGCCAATTCCTGCCTGTTCTTTGAAATGCTTCAAATCGGCGCGAAACATTTCTACTTTGCCTTTTACCGTTGCCATTATCTGTTATGATCAAAAAATTATTTTATGTTTTTTATTATGGTCCCCAGCCTTTCGTTTGCCGCCACATCGTAATTCGGTATGTTGCAGACAGATACAAAACCGATTTTAAGGCGGTTGTACCACGCAAGATAGTTGCGGTAACTCGGCAATGTTTTCATTTCTTCCGGCTTGGAATGGATAATTTCCGTTCTGTTTTCGATTTTTTTAAACAGTTCTTCAACAGATTTTTCCGTTTGATTGGTATTTTGTTCCAATACCAGGCCAAGGTTGTTTTTCTCGTTTGCCTGCCGCAAATCGTTGATTTCCGACTCGTCGAGATATTGGAAGCCTACTGTGTTGATACACTTGTTGAGTAGTTCGGCGCTGATGTCGGCAACTATCTCGTAGGGCCAATCGGTTTTGTTGTGTCCATCGACATAGCGGCGTATTTTTTCGGCAATCCGACGGGCAATGCCTGTTTTTCGGAACAGTTTTTGAAACATTTCGATAATGTCCTGCAAAGCCGTCGAGCCGTTATGTGCCAAAATACGACGCAGTATTTGACGGTCGTGGCGTGAAACCGAATCCAGCCAGTATTCGAGCAGTGTTTCTGCCAATTGTTGTGCATTGTTCTTTACGAGTTCGGAATTTCCGTCGATGAGTTCCTGTAAATCCATTTGCTTTTCTTCAAGTTCGGCGCGGAATTGCTTCTTCTGTTCTTCCGTTGTTTTTTCGTAATGAATGCAGAGGCGCTCAAAATATGTCTCAACAGAATCGTTATCGACGACAGGTACTTGCATTCTGTACATATTATAGACGTCGAGATTTTTTACTTCGCGATGTTCAATGTCGCCGATTTTGCGATGGTAAAGTTCAAGTACGGAGGCCTCGTCGAGCATCAGTTCTTTCATCATTTGTCCGTAGAATTTTATTCCGTCGGCGCAGAATGCCGCATCAAGCGTTTTTTGAATTTCGCCTGCTGCGGCTCTTGCACGTTGCAATTCTTCGTCTTTGTCGTTGTTGTGAAAATATTTTAGAAGTTCCGACCGGATTTTTGTTTCGATTTCTTTGAGTTCTGCAAGCGTTTTCTCGCTGCGGGCGGCATTGATGTTATTTGCGGCAATGGTCAATTGTCGAATAATCAATCCTGTGCCGTCTTTGTTAATGCTTGCCGCTTCGTCCCACGATTCGGCGGGATTTGCAAAATGACGGCGCACAAAGTCGTATTCGAGGAAAGATTGACGGAGTTTTTGGCGGAAATCGGGGAAGGCGGGGGGTATGACTTCTTCTTGTTCCTGTTTGTTGGCATTGTATCCTGAAAAAATATGGCTCGGCGTTTCCGATTTTTCAAAATCGCGAAGCAGAAAGATGTTTTGAAAACAGGGCTGCGAAACAGTCCAATTGTCAAACCATTTATATGCTTCCGTATTAAGCAGTTCGTTTGCCATGGTGCGCTCGAAGCGCTGATTCCATCGGTTTTCGAGGGCAACGTTGTTGTCTGGCTTGTCCAAAAGCGGATCGTATTGCATGTTGATGTTGAAAAACGTGCCGATAATGAAAAGCGGAGGAATTTGCGATTTTTTGATGAATGCGTCTCTCTTTTCGGGAGTGCCGCCGACGGTTTTGCAAATCCAGTTGTTCAGCATTTCGGGCATTGAACGTTGTGCCGCCTGCTCGTGTTTTGCGCAAAACAACAGGATATTGATTTTTTCGGCATTGGAATATCGGTTGAAGAGATATGCCACTTTGCCGCGAATCAGCAATTCGGGAATACTTTCGCGTTCAATGTTATTTTCAGGTAATGTAAGGCGTGAGCGGGCGCCGGGGAAGTCGAGCAGGTCGGTTTCTTTCAGAAACGGTTTATTGTCAAGCAATGATTCGGGCTGACTGAAAACAATTTCGGCTGCCAAGGCGCACAAACTCGATTTTGCACAAACATTTTCCTGTCCGTTGTCGAGCAAAACTTTGGTTTCGGCTCGATATTCAGGCAGAATATTGTCGGGCGTGCCGTATATTTCCATCAACCGTTTCACATCGAGCAGCGTGCCGTATCTGCAAAATACGGCCTCCAACGGCAAATAAACGACTTTTGAAAAATTCAGTTTTTCGTATTCCGAAATCAGGGAGGCGAAAAGATTTGTAAATTTCTCATTTTTATTCCACAGCAGAGGAAAAATTTCTTTCCATTCGCCTGGACGCGCCTTTGAAATTAACTGCGATGTTTCGTCAAAAAAAATCGACGATAGCGCATTGCCCGCTTTTGTCAGATTACTCTCAAAATAATCCTGCATATCAAGTACATCGTCTTCGCCAAACACATTTTGTTGCTGTTGTCGGTCTTTAAGCCTGTCTTTCAAAGCGATAATTTCAGTGTTGATTTCTTCCGATTTTAACGCCCAATCGTGAATCCCCTTTATATCGTTGTAGAAACTGTCGCAAAGTACAAGTACAATATCGGCAGGGGAGAGCAGGACGACTTTTATTGGAAATTGTTGATTATAGGGCTTGTAGCTTACCGAAAAACGCGAAACAAGACTCGTCGATTCGGAGCCTCCTCCCGGCGGGTTGATTTCCTCGATAAAATTATGCTTGCCGCCATTTTCATCGCTTATGCCGAACGGATTGCCTTCTTCCGACAGCAAACTGCTGATGAGGTATGATTTTCCTACCTGGCTTTCGCCGTACATAGCTGCGGCAGGATTGCTTGCAAGGGCAAACTTCTTGCGGTTTAAGGTGCGGCGGCAGTTTGCCATATTGCGATAGGCGGCTTTTTTCTTTTCGCCGTCGAGGTAATTATCAATCCACTTGCCGGCTTGTTCTATTATTTCGAGTTGATGCTGTATCTGTTTTTCCATTGTTATGTCTCCTCTACTTTATATGTTTGATATTCAACGGGAAAATACCCGAATCGAGCCAGAAATTTTCTACTTCGCTCATACTTTGAATTTGTAGCGAGAAAAAGTTTCTGTTCTGCGTTTCTCCCTTTTTATCAACTACTTCTTCGATGCGCAACTGTTCAATATCATCGTTAAAATCGCGTTCTACAATAATTTTCAGCGGCATACTCATGCGAATCTTTGTTTTAGCCTCGTCGATAGCGTTCTGAACGGCATTTCTGTCGTTTTCATTTTCCAACTTGCCCAAAATTCTGTCTTCCAATTTAATGTCGTTAAAATCAAGCGTGTAGAACGGGCGCGAAGGGTATGCGGAAATATCCAACTGGCGGACGCCAATGCGGAGAGGCAAAGAAGAAACCTCAATTGCGGCGCGATTTGTTTCGGGCGAGATAATTGTCGCCCCGTATTCCAACTGTTCGTCGAGAATGCCGAAATAATTTGTTTTCGGAGTCAGTTTTGCTTTCAGTTCGTTCAGATTGAGTGAAAAACCGTTCAGTCCTCCGTTTTCCGCCCTGTATCCAATCATTGCGCCGGTAGTAACGATTGATTTCGGATTGATAAATTTGCCGTTGCCGTCGATAAACGGATATCGTTTGTCTTCGGGATACCAACGCCCGACACGATAATCGTTCATCGTTTTCAAACGGTTTGGGGCAATTGCATAATGCTTCAAAAACAGGTTGGCAAGCGGTTTGAGCGAAGTCGGACGTCCCGAAATCAACACAATATCGCAGGCATAATACGAAAACAGCGAAGAAATTTTGCCTATCAGCGAATCGAAGGTTTTTTCGATAATTGCGGCAACGGTTTTTTTGTCGTATTGCCATTGCAGAGATTGAAATTCAAAACCGAACTGCCGGCGGAAATGCTCCAATACGTTGTTTGTCGGCTGATTATTTGCAAAAATATCATCATACGACAAATTCATGCTTTCCTTTTGGTCGTCTTTCAGTAATTCGAGATAATGCGAAACGATCGGCACCGAAATTTGCAAATTGAAATCACTGCGCAGCTGCCTGTTGCGAAACGAAACGCCATTATCGGTACCCAAAAACGGCTGCATCAGTTCGACCGGGTTATTGCCCATCGTCCGTATTTTTTTCTCAACAGGCGAATATTCACCCTCTATCACGAGTTGATGAATAAGTTCTTTCAGCAAATCGTCGCCGGCAAGGTAGAAACTTTCCCAAAATAGCGGTACCGGTATTAGAGCGCACTGTACGCCGTCTTCGTATTTATAGGCGGCAATCATGACATCGGTCGTCCCCGCTCCAATGTCTACTGAACCGATTGTGAGAGATTTCTTATTGTAATTCGCCATATCGTTTCGTATTTTTCCATAGAATTCGAAATATTCTTTTACGTTTTTCAGATAACGTTCTCGAATTTCGGCATATAGGAATACAAACTGCGCGGATGCCGCCTCGTCGTAGATCCATTCGGCAGGTTCTTCCTTGGCAGACAAATTTTTATGGGAAGGAATCACAATGGCGGCAGGCGCTTCTTCAAAGAAACGATTCAGAATGATTGCAGCGTCTTCTGCGCATTTTCGTAAGGCAACCTGCTCTACGCGCGACATGGCAGTTGGACAGGTTACGATGATCCGCCCGATTTTGCGCGGCATGGTTTCGTTTCCCCAGTGGCTTCGCTGTTCATAACTGTTGATTTGCATTTTTGCTTGTGCCAGAATTTCGAGAAAAGCAAATGTCATCAACGCTTTACGCGAATAGTGCATTAAGATTCCGCCGTCGCCGCCGGTATTCAGCGAGCCGTCGGTATTCAACTGTTCCGATATCCCTTTGATGTAAATCGGTTTAGCGGTTTCGTCCGCCAACAGCACAAATTCCCATTCCTGTCTTTGCGGTTTCGTATCCCACAAAAACCTTTTGGGACTCGAAAATGTGCTTGTTTTCTCTGCGCCGGTATTTATATTAGTTGCTTTGTGTATCAGACTGTTGGCCTCTTTTCCGAGCCGAATCATCGACGGATAAACAAATTGCCGGCTGTCGGCAATTCCGAAATTACCGCCGAAATCGGCTTCACGAAATGCAAGACGCATATCAAACGGATCGCGGTGTTTGTTGAGTTTGCCGTCAAAAATAGGCTCGGAAAAATCCTGCAATTCGAGAGGGCTTGTTTTAGTAAAATCTCCTCCGTCGAAAAGAACGGCGCAAGTGCGTGAGTTGCCGATATCAACCACCAAATCTACATTGCTGTGAGCCGCATTGCAATTGGAATGGAGGGTTATTTGGGGCAAAATTTCGAGTTGTCCGATGTAGCGCAGCAAAATAATGTATTGGGCAAGGTAGTTAAGTTTAGGCTTTGGCGCTTTCAAGTCATTGATGTCGTCGATGTTATGAAACCGTTTCAGAATATATTTGTCCACCCATCCACAGTTGGAAGCCTGCGAACAGTAATTTACCAGCTTATGCTCGTCGTTGCAGATTCCGTATTTTTTTTGTCTGTCGTAAATGCTTGTAAATACAGGCGTTTCGTTCAGTTCTTCGTCGTCGGTTTCAAATTCGCTCCTCGTGTCGAAAGCCAGCAGCAAGTTGTATTTTCGTTCCGTTCCTCCGGTCGTAATGGGAATCAGGCGAAAACGGCACCAGTTGGTCGGTCCAAATTCCGACCGATTGTGGCCGTTGCGCAGGAAAAAAGGCACCGGAAACCATAGGTTCTCAAACTTGTTCCAGTTGAGGCGGCTGATTGACGTCTGAAAACAGCCCGAATCTACTGCATCATCCGTTTCGATTGTAATCGTTTTTTTACCCTCGGCATCAAAATCCTTTTGAATAGTTTCCCACGTACAGTCTACTTTTCCGTTCATAGCATAACCAAGTTCCGCCAGGTCCCGTTTTGCCACCCATACGTCTTCTTCCGAAAAATAGTGCGCAATTTCTAATTTTAACTGCTGTTCGGCAGGATCGTACCACTCGTGAAAAAACATTTTAAAACCGCCGTTCAGGTTAATATCCATCGGGACAGTAACCATCTGAATGCCGGTATTGGCAATTAAATTCATTATCGTTCATTTTTCAGTTATGTTCTTTATTATTCCATATTCTACACCGGTTCCGCCTCTTACAAAGAGGAGGACACGCGGAAAATGCCAAATTTGCAAATTACCTATTATCAGCATGATAAAATTTGCAAAAAACCGTCATTAAGCCCCAGGAGAAACATTTTGTAAAACAATTTTTATAGTAAACGACGCGATAGGATCATATCAAACTATCAATCAAATGATTGTCGATCTGATTAATTTTCTCTAATCGTAAAAAAGTAAAAACAAACAATTAAACATATTGATTATCAATATTATAAATGGATTTTATGCTAAAAGTTGAAATGTAAAAAAAATATTTTTGAAATTATATGTGTCTAATTCAGAATTATTTTATATCTTTGTACCTCGTAAACTGACACATTGTGTCCTCCTCTTTGTAATAGGCGGTCATTAAAAACCAAACTTTCAGGCTGTTTAATCAGTTTGATTACGGATAATGATGATGTGTGGCAAAAAATGCCGAAGCGGAGGATACAGAATTACAAAAATCTGATGTGTTGGCAATTTTTACGGAAAAATGTCGTATCTTTCCTCTATAACCTGAGTTCGACGTAAGATGTCTCCGCTCGCTTGCGCTCGGTCGACATGACGGCGCATCGCTTGGGTGTGAATATGATTTAGTCGAGTTCGCTACCGCAGGGATGGACGATCATCTGTTTGTTTTTCAATATCTTGTAAATCTTCCGGACAAAAAAGTTCTTCAGAATTTTATCAACAGGGAACTCAACCGATAATCACTCCAAATTTATTACCTCGGCATTTGCCTTATCTACAACCGATTGTCCAAGAGAAGCAAGATAAATTCTTGTTGTCGATTCGTTCTCGTGCCCCATTCCCTCGCTGATAACTTCGATGGGTACGCCGCGCCGAAGGGCTATGGTGGCCCAAGTATGCCGGGAAACATACGAACTCAACGGCTTTTCCAAACCGAGTTTTTCGGAAATGCGTTTCAGCCGCCGGTTGTGATTGCGCAACTGACTTGTATTGTCGCAATTATGAGAGGTGTAGACAGGCAGCAGATAATCGTCGATAGTTTGATGAGCGTAACGGGCAATGATTTCCTGCATACAGGGTTCGATTTTGACGGTCAGCATCTGTCGGGTTTTGCTCCTCAGGTAAACGATATAGCCGTTCTTTATGTTGGTTTTCTGAAGATTAGCCATATCGACAAACGAGATGCCCCGCATATAAAAACTGAACAGAAAGAGGTCGCGAGCAAGTGCAAGTGCGGGATGCTCGGATAAATCGAGATTTTTCAAACGGATGATTACGTCTTCGTTTACAGCGCGTTTAACGGTTTTGTCAATGCCTGTATAGGTGTTTGCAAAAGGGAAGTTTTGAGTAGTTAATCCTCGCTTAACCGCCTGATTGTAAACCGCTCGCAAGGTGCGTAGATAGCAGGAGAGCGTATTTTTCCTGATGCCTGATGATTGTATCCAATGAGCGTATTTCTGAATAAGGTTGTTATCGAGTTGGGTAAGCAAAATATCCTGCCCTGCCCGAAATCGCTCAAAACTTCGTTTGGCAGTCAAAAGAACAGTCGATGATTTATTGCGTCCGGCTTTGCGCATTTGATTGACTGTAAAGTCGATAAACGGAAAGAAACAACCGTTGAACGAGTTATTGGCATACAATTCGGCAAGTTCGCCGACGGAATATTCGCCTTTCATTTCAAGCAAGCGGGTAAGTTCTTTTATCTGATGGATTTCCGCGTCCAATCCTGATTTTATAGCGAATAATTGGTTCGTTCTTTCGGGCGAATCAATAATTAAATTCACTGCTTGTGCATTTTCGTCCCACTCGTTTGAAAAAATCCCAAATCGGGTTCTGATCAACTTAATTTTCCTGTTGTGAATAAGTTGCAAGTAGATAACGCCTTCTTTACCTCTGATTTTTGAAGGCGAAAATTTTATTTTTACAGATGTTGGCATTTATAATAAAACAAATTTGATTAAGTTAATGCTGCAAAAAAGACGGTCATTAGACCGTCGTTATACATCTGCAAAGGTTAGATTATTATTTAATATAATGAATATCAACTATATAGGAAAGTAATGCGTCCCGTCGACAATCACTGCCGCCGCAACAAAAGACAATCGAAGCCGAAAAATGCCGGTTTATAATCAATTACACGATTCTGCTTTCTGATGCGTTTTTTTGAGGTAGGTTCGCGAAGGTAGCAATTGTCACTGAATAATTGCTGTAATCGCAATATATAAAAAGACAAATAATCGTCGGCGTTACTTGTTATTATTATGCTCGGTATGGTTATAGCGCTACAGATAATTGTTCTAATGCTTTTTCCAAAATAGAGCGTGGACACCCGACATTCATTCGCATGAATCCAATGCCTTCTTTCCCAAACATTTCTCCGTCGTTTAACGCTAAACCCGCTTTTTCCACAAATAAATTGTTCAATTCTCGTTGATTTAATTTCAATTCCCGGCAATCCAACCAAACCAAGAAAGAAGCTTGCGGTATGATAATTTTTATACGGGGAATATTATTTTTCAAATAGTTATCGACAAAAAGAATATTACTTTCCACGTACCGGAGCATCTGATACATCCAATCCAAACCTTGTTCGTAAGCCGCTTGAGTGGCTACATAAGCAAAAATCGTTCCTTCGTCCAATTCTCCGGCATGAAGGAAATCATAGAAACTTTGCCTTATTCGGGCATTGGGAACAATAGAATAGGAACTGACGATACCTGCTATATTAAAGGTTTTGCTCGGCGCCATGAATGTAATGCTGTTTTCCCTGGCTTTTTCCGAAACGGTGGCATAAGGGATGTGTTTATTTCCAAATAAACACATATCCGAATGAATTTCATCGGAAACCACTAATACCTTATTGTTATAGCATATTTCGGCCAACTCTTCCAATGTTTCTTGCGGCCAGGCGATTCCGACCGGATTGTGAGGATTGCAAAGGAGCAATAACTTGCAATCTTTGTCGATGATCTTTTTTAACCCGTTTAAATCCATCCGGTAACGGCCATTTTCTTCTAATAAAGGATTATTTACAATATTTCGGCCTTGCATCAATGGTACTAGTCTGAAAGGATGGTAAACCGGCGGCTGAATAATGATTTTATCTTGAGGATTGGTGAAATTCAAGATAGTTAAAGCGATACCTTTCACAACACCCGGAATGTAGTTGAACCATTCTTGTTCGATTTGCCAACCGTGACGGTCTTTTATCCAGTTGATCACCGAATCGTAATAGGTTTGTGGAGGGATGGTGTATCCGAATATACCGTGGTCGACTCGTTGTTTCATGGAATCGATGATAAAATCGCCACAACGAAAATCCATGTCGGCTACCCAAAGTGGAATTAAATCCGTTTGGCCATATCGCTCCTTTAGCACATTCATTTTAAGCGCTCCTGTATTTTCCCTATCGACGACTTTATCAAAGTTATACTGCTTCATAGTAAATTCAAAAATTTCTGCAAAGATAATCCATATTGTTTTTTATAATTGAAAGACAACAACAAAATATCGTTTAGATTATAATACTTTGTTGTTGGAAAATTTAAATATTAAAATGATTTTGAAAAAAGATGCATTTTTTTTGCCGATTTTTGAAAAAAAACAGACAAACAATCTTGGTTTGGTCATTTTAATATTATATTTGTACCCACACTTTAATTTTTATAGATTTAATATTTAATTGATATTTATGAACAAAACAGAATTAATTTCTGCTATAGCAGAAGAATCAGGATTAAGTAAAGCTAACTCGAGACGAGCGTTAGATGGATTTCTTACCTCAGTATCAAAGGAACTTCAAAAGGGCGGCAAAATTACTTTAGTTGGTCATGGCACTTATCAGGTTGTGGAAAAAAGCGCAAGAACAGGTATCAATCCTAGAACGAAAGCGCCTATCAAAATTCCTGCCAAAAAAGTGGTTAAATTCAAAGCAACTCCCACATTATTAGGTTGTTAATTAGCAGCGATTCAGGGAGTAATTACTTCCCTGAACCGCTACTGTTTTATTGGCTAAAGGTAGGGAATTAAAATTTTACATGCAAAATATAAAAAACCGCCCTTTCAGATGAAAAGACGGTTTTGTATTTACAACCTAATTTTAATTTTTCATTAATTTACCTACTTTAACGCCGGAATTACTTAATAGCCGAACAAAATAAATCCCTTTTGACCAAGAGGATGTATTAATGATTTGTTTATTGACGGCATGAGGATACGAGTTGGCATATATTACCCGACCATCCACATCGGTAATGGTAATAACCGAAATAGCGGCATTATCGGAAACAATCAATGCTTCCGAAACCGGATTAGGATATAAGACAAACGGAGTCTCCGAAACCAGATTAATCCTATCTGTATTATTTATTATCATTGTTTTATCAAATGTGTATTTACCACATAAATAAGAAATATCTACAGATAAGATACCTGTTCCTGTTACCGGACCGGTAGTTAACACAATGCTATTAGCAGTTTCTCCCTGAACAATTGTCGCCAGATCGTTCGAAAAATTCCAATTAAGATTCGTAATTTGCAATGATTCTTCCGGATAAGGCTCTAAATTAATAAAATATGTTTCATTAATATATAATTTTTCCGGAATACCTGTAAATTCAAAACCTGTTGCAGAAGCGCTAATCATAGCTATGGACACAGAACCGGTTTGTAACTGAGTATCATCTACCGAAGATTTAAGAACGGCATAATAACTACCTACGGTTTCTTCATTTACTTGAATCGTGTATTCTTTTTCTGTCGCTTCAGTTATAAGAGCGTCGTTATGATACCATTGATAAATAAGATTCTCCGGTTCCGCTTCTATTCGCAATGTATATTCTTCTCCTTCGCATATAGTAGCGTTTTCCGGTTGTTTGGAAATCGTGATATAAGTTACCTTTATGTTAACCGGTTCAGATTCGCAGGTTTCACTATGAGCTATAACCGAAAAATTGTAACTATCGCCTTTAGGGACTGTGTATGAGAAATATGTATTTTCCAAATCTTTTTCTATTGGTTCATTTTCCAAATAAAGATCGTACTTATAATTAACTAAGCTTATGTTGTAAGGGTTTTCCCATGTTAACTGAATCAGATCTTGATTAATCGTTGCCGTTAAATTTTTTACCGGTAAGCAATCGTATATTGAGAAATCGACTTCTACACATTCTTTGTCGGCAATTCCCTCTTGATAAATAGCTTCTACACAATAATTGTGAATATCTCCTAGGGTTTTGGTATCATCCGAAAAATTTCTTATATTCACAGGAAGTTCTGATATAAGTTCATTATCACAATAAATTCGGAATGAATCGGGATAAATATCATTATCCGGTAAATCCCAACTTATGGTGACAATATTTTCTTCCAGCATATATTGAAGATTCTTTACCGGATTGAACCGAGGTTCTTCATCCTCGCTACGTCCTTCTTGAAACTTGAATGAAATTTTCTCATTAGTCTGGGTAATTTCGGTTACCGGCTTGTCTTCTACAACTATGCCCGAATTTCCGTTCCATCTGAACATACGGGGAGTAGAAGTTCCTGAAAATGTATTTTTGCCAGCTACAGCGGCAAATGGAGCCGTACCGGTGCTTATATTTCCATAAGAACTTACCGAATTTGAAGGAATGGCCTGGAGAGCATTTGCAGAAACTACATATGCTTGTTGTGGGTGTTGCGTGTTATTGATAGATCCGTTAGCCGCAGAATTATGTATATGGTAAATCAATAAGCCATTACCGGGAACAAATTTGTCAAATCCTTTTTGCTGCCTGTTTTCCAATACATATAATTCATCATTAGTATGAGGTTTTATAGTCAAAGCCACCGGATTTTCTGCCGAATTAGGCATATTTTCAATCGTTTTAGGAGAATTTAGTTCCATCGGTTTCACCCATCCGTATAAGATTTTTTGGAACATGTTGATATGTGCAGGCGTACATCCTGAATTATTCCAACACCCGTATGCCATTAAGTCCCATGCCCCAGTTGTCAGATAATTTCCGCCGGATCCCTCATAATCCGTATCGTAATAATCGTCTGCGCCAAAAACATGACAAAGTTCATGGCAGATCACTCCAATATCGGAAATCTCAGAACCGGAACTTCCTCTTAATTCGGGCGAGCAAGAATATACGGCTATTTTTACTCCATCCAAGACGAGCGGAGTATAAAATTCCCATTTGTGCGACCAAATATAATTTGAGACAGACAAACCGTTTTCAGCTCCATAACCGGCAAAAATGACGTGAAAAGTTTCCAATTCTCCGTTTTCATTAGCAAATTCACTGAAGTCTACATCATCGTCTGCGGCGTGTATAGCTTCTGATGCAAAATATTGATAACCCATATCATAAGATTGTGTACAATAATAACTTGCATTATTTTCGGTAGTATACGGACCTACTACCGTAACAGTTAAATCCATTTGTCCATACGAATTTTCCCTATAAAAATCTTTCACACTACCGGTAGCCTCTCCAGTCGAATAACCCACTTGGTTCATCAAGTTTTCAAATTCTTCAATTGTTTTGGTAAAAGGACGGTTTTTAAATCCCATCAATACGCAAATAGCTTTTTTGGGACCTATTACGGAAGATTTCTGTACTTCCGATTCGGTCATTTTCCAAATTTGAATAAGCGTTGCTACTTGAGTTTTGCTATAACGAAGGTCTTTCGGCGTTTTTACAAGAAAATCATTTAATTTGGAAACGATTAAGTTTTTATCACCATACTTCAACGTCGAAGGAACTAAATTTCCTTCCGAATCTTTTTCTGCATAGACTAAATTCTGGTTGGAATCGAACAATAAAGTATAACCATCCGTCGATTGAAGCCAATGCACTCGTTCATCACCTCTGACAAAATAACTTATCTTTGTCCCATCTGACAAAACCATTTCAACCGGATTTGGATTTGCCGGAACTGCATACAAACGAAAAGTTACTAAATTTAAAAAACATAATACGTAAAAAAATGAGATTTTCTTCATAACTTATATTAAAATTTAGAATAAAAAATAAAACAGCATAAAAGTACTTCTTTTTTTTGTAATAGTTCATTTTTTAATTGATATAGGAAAAACCTGTGTTAATTTTGAGGAATTGTATTAATTTTACGGCGTTTTTCATAGATAATTAAGGAATCGAAATAGAAAATGAAAGCCGGTAAGACATTTTTTTTCATTGTATTTGTATTTTTTGTATTGGGAATGGTATCGTCTTTATTTCCCAAAAACGGGATATCAGTGGGTTCGCAACAGTTGTATTTTCCTTCTCTTGAAGATGTATTGAAAAAAGAAACTATTATAAATATTTCGCAAAAGATAAATGAAATGGAAAAAAGTTTTCGTATGAATGATTCATTAATACAGGCTTACCAAGATTCGCTTGCTTTTTACACAAAATTTTTTCAAGCGCATCCTTCTCGGTTTTATTTTCCTGACAATAATTGGAATTTTCTGGACTATTTATTCGAAGATTTAGATAGTTGCAAGGCAAGAAAGGAAATCATCCACATACTTCATTATGGCGATTCTCAAATAGAAGGCGATCGTATCACCGGATATATCCGTCAGCGACTACAAGAAAAATTCGGGGGCATAGGGCCCGGTTTAATTCCTGCTGTTCAATCAATTCCTTCATCGGCTATCGAACAAACGGCTTCCGAAAATATGGGACGTTACATTATTGCCGGAAATTTTGCCAATCAAGCATCTCATCGTCGTTATGGCGCATTAGGACAAGTCGCTCATCTGGATGGAAACGGTTTGGTATCTGTCGTTGCCCGAAATTGGAAAAATACTTTCGAAAATGTGAAAGAGTTTTCCAAAATAAGGATATATGTGGGAAATACGCCGGCTAATTTCAAAGCGAATCTAACTTTGATCAATGGTAAATCCATCGTACAGAAGTTGGATCAAAGGAAACAAGGTTTGAGTGTTATGACGTGGAATATGCCGGAACCCGTTAAAAAGTTTACGTTAAATTTATCCGGGGCTGCCGAAATTTATGGAATATCGGTCGATGGCGATTATGGAGTGGCAGTCGATAACATTCCTTTAAGGGGAAGTTCGGGAACTTTTTTCACCCGAATAGAAAAGTCTACAATGAAATCGATGTTGGAAGATCTGAATGTGAAGCTGATTATTTTGGAATTTGGAGGAAATATGATGCCGTCTATAAAGAAAGAAAAGAATGTAGAGGATTATAAGAACAGGATGATTCAACAAATTTCTTATTTTCAAGACTTATATCCCGAATCAAAAATTTTGTTAATCGGTCCGGCCGATATGTCTACCAAAAAGAATGGAAAATTACAAACTTATCCTATGTTGGAAGCAGCCGTACAAGGAATGAAAGAAGCCGCATTAGAAAACGGGGCCGCTTTTTGGAATATGTATGAAGTAATGGGCGGGGAAAATTCAATGATTAGCTGGGTAAAAAATAAACCCTCTTTAGCTGCTCCCGATTATATTCATTTCACGCCGAAAGGCGCTGAAAGGATTGCCGAATTGTTTTACGAATCGTTGATGATTTATTATGATTATTATAACTTCCAAAAGGACCATAAGCAAAAAATCGAACAATAGATGATTTTTATGAATAAGCGTATTATAATATTATTGTCTTTATTTTTTTTAGGAATTAATATTTTGTTTTGTCAGGAAAATAAAGTGATTCTTCCCAGAATTGATCTTCCGGAATATGATTTCATTGATTACGTTTCGAATAAGATTCAAATTCCGGGAAAAGATTCTTCTCGGATAAAGGTTTTTTACAAAAAGATGGATAAACTTTTAACCGCCGGAGAAGGACAAATCAATATTCTGCATATCGGAGGCTCTCATGTCCAGGCAGATATGTTTCCGCATCAGGTACGTTGCGACTTAGATATGTTTAATTCACGGTTTCAAACGCCAAGAGGGTTTATTTTTCCTTTCTCAGTCGCCAAAACCAATAACCCGACGAATTATGAGGTGTATTATACCGGAAAATGGAAAGCTGTGAGGAATGTCCAAATGAATCGGAAAATATCGGTAGGATTAGGAGGAATTGCTGTTTATACTAATGACCCGAAAGCCAGTATAAGCGTTTCTTTAAATCCGGGAGAATTGTTTGGACGCTGGAACTTCGATCGCTTGCGATTGTTGGGTTATACCGAAGACGGAAGTGAAAAGGTAAAACCGGTTTTACACTATAAGGACACATTGATAGAACCTTATCTTGATGTAATTAGTAATACATATCTTTTTGAACTTCCGGAATATGCCGATTCTTTCCGCTTGGATATCCTGCAGGAAGATTCAATTCCACATACGTTTGTCGTTACTGGTTTTATTCCTGAAAAAGATACGCCCGGTATTGTTTATCATGCGGTTGGCGTGAACGGCGCGTCAGTCCCTTCTTACCTGAACAGCGAGTTTTTTGAAGACGAGCTTCCTTTGCTTATGCCTGATTTGGTTATCTTTGAAATAGGTATTAACGATACATTCGGCAAAACATTTTCGGCAAGTTCATTCATCGACAATTATAATTTATTGGTAAAACGGATAGAACGGATTTTTCCAGATTGTGCATTTATTTTTATTACAAACAACGATTCATTTAAAAAAATAAAAAGGAGAAGATACTCGGTCAATTTAAATGGACTTGCAGCCAAGGACGCCTTTTTTGAAATAGCAAAAGAGAATCAAGGAGGCGTATGGGACTTATTTTCCATCATGGGAGGCTTAAAATCTATGCAAACCTGGCAGGCGAAAGGATTGGCAAAAGCGGATAAAGTCCATTTTACAAGACCCGGCTACGAATTGTTAGGGGATTTGTTATATAACGCCTTAGTAGATTTCTATTTACAGAATAATATTGAATGATATGCTTTTTGAATTTTTAAAGAATATATTTTCTTTTAATGCTGATTCTCCACTCCTTTTCACCCAGTTTTATTTTTGGGCTTTTTTTGCTATCGTATTCGCCGGATTTGCTCTTCTACAAAACAAAATTTTATTGAGGAATACTTTTCTTTTTTTTATCAGCCTTTTCTTTTACTTCAAAACCAGCGGTTTATTTGTTTTGATTTTGATATTCACTACGATATACAATTTTTATCATGCAAAAATTATTTTCCATTCCAAAACTGAAAACAGGAAAAAATTCCACCTATTTACCGGACTGCTTGTTAATCTATTTTTCCTTTGTTATTTTAAATACGCTTATTTTTTTACGGATGTAATCAATAATATTTTTGAAACGCACTGGGTTGTTTTTGATATTTTTGCCCGGATTGGGAACGTAATGGAAGGGAAAGAACGATTCGATACAAGCGTCATTCTTTTACCAGTAGGTATTTCCTTTTATACTTTCCAAAATATCAGCTATTTGATGGATATATTCCGGAAACGGGTCGAACCGGTGGAAAATTTACTCAATTTTGGATTTTATGTGAGTTTTTTCCCTCAATTGGTAGCTGGACCCATTGTCCGCGCCAATCAATTCATTCCTCAGATATACAAGAAATATTTTCTGTCGCGCAAGCAATTTGGAATCGCTTTATTTTGGATTATGAATGGTTTGGCAAAAAAAATTATCCTTAGCGATTATATTGCCGTCAACTTTGTCGATCGAGTTTTTGAAAATCCGTCTATGTTTTCGGGATTTGAAAACTTAATAGCTTTGTTTGCTTATTCCCTGCAAGTCTATGCCGACTTTTCGGGATATACCGATATTGCCATTGGAGTAGCCATGTTGATGGGATTTTATTTGCCTAAAAACTTTGATTCGCCTTATAAAGCAACGAATCCGGGCAACTTCTGGAAACGTTGGCATATATCGCTTTCCAAGTGGTTGCAGGATTATTTGTACATTCCGATGGGGGGAAACAGGAGTGTTACTTTTTCTACCTATTTTTTAATCGCAGCCATCGCTTTGATAGCTTTAATTCTTTCCGGCAGCATTTGGATTGGAATAATATTGCTGTTAATTGCAAGCGCTCTGGTATACGTTGCCCGGAAATATCCGGAAAAAAGAAAGAAAATCAATACCAATCTCAATATGATGAATACCATGTTGATCGGTGGAATTTGGCATGGAGCGAGCTGGAACTTTATGATTTGGGGTGGGTTAAATGGTATAGGCATTCTTTTTTACAAATTTTGGAAAGATTGGGATTTGTTTGTTCGGATGATGATTCTCGGTGCGATTACCTATTTGTGTTATCTCTTGTATTGCGCCTTTCAATCGCCCTTATTCCATATCGGAGTTGCGTGGGCAGGTATTATTTTATTGGGAACGCTTATTCGTTATGTCTATTCTTTTTTCGGGGGGAAAGGAACTTATCCGCGCTTGCAAACAGCTTGGGCAATTTTCCAAACTTTTATATTTATTTCTTTTACCCGCTTATTTTTCCGTTCAGGTTCGAATCTGAACCCGGTAGAGGCTAATCAGACCGCATGGAATACGGCTAAAAATATGGTGGCTCAAATTGGCGGTAAATGGGATTTTTCACAACTGGGGGAAATAATTTACGCTTATCGTTCTGTTTTTATATTGATTGTTATAGGAATGATTATCCATTGGTTACCTGAAAAATTCAAAAGACGTTACCGTATTGTTTTCGCTCGCTTACCTTTGATAGGATTGATTATGGTAGTAGTAATTTGCATTTTTATTATCTACCAGTTTATTACTGCCGATTTGCAGAAATTTATTTACTTTCAATTTTGATTCGTTTGGAGAATCTTGTAATTGGCAGAAATCAATTTCAGTAGATGGTTGAATAGGATTGAAATTATATTTAAAATCCGGATAATTAGTTATTTTTTATTAATATTCCGCCGTCGGAATAAAAAATTTTGGCCGTTATCTCAAAATTTTGTAAATTTGTAAAAATCGTGCATTATGAGAGAAATGATAAAAACATATACGCTACACAATTACCGGAACATTCCTCAGATTTTATCCTTATCCGAAGAGATGATTAAAGATATTGAAGTCGTAGGGAGAGTATTGCCTTTCAAAACCAATAATTATGTGGTAAACGAACTGATTGATTGGGATAATGTAAAAACAGACCCTATCTTTACTTTGAATTTTCCAAGACGCGAAATGCTGGATAGAAAGCATTATATTGCTGTGGAAAAATTGTGGAAAGAAGATGGCGGAAAAGAAATAATGGATAAAAAAATCCAACAGATTCGTTTGTCGCTGAATCCTAATCCGGCAGGACAGGAGCATAACGTACCTTTCTTAGGTGAAATTAAATTGAAAGGAATTCAACATAAATATCCCGAAACGATATTATTTTTCCCTAGCCAAGGGCAAACTTGCCATGCATACTGTACTTTCTGTTTTCGATGGCCGCAATTTTCAGGGATGAATGAATTGAAATTTGCTATGAAAGAAGCGGATTTAATGTTCAAATACCTCCGCTTACATAAAGAGGTGACCGATATTCTTTTCACCGGCGGCGATCCGATGGTAATGAACGCTTCCGTATTGGAGTCCTATATCCGACCTTTACTGAAACCGGAATTTAACCATATTCATTCAATCCGGATAGGTACAAAGTCTTTGGCTTATTGGCCTTACCGGTATTTGACCGATAAAGACAGCGACGATATCATCCGTTTATTTGAAATGATTAATGATGCGGGAAAAAATCTTTCCATACAAGCGCACTTCAGTCATCCGCGTGAATTATCAACCGACGCGGTCAAACAGGCTATCTACCGGATACGATCGACAAAAGCGCAGATACGAACGCAATCGCCTTTATTACGCAATATCAACGATAAACCCGAATTGTGGGCGCAACTGTGGCGAAAACAGGTAGATTTGGGTTGTATCCCTTATTATATGTTCGTCGCCCGCGATACAGGCTCCAAGCGTTATTTTGAATTACCCTTGGAAAAATGTTGGCAAATATTCCGGAAGGCTTATCGACAAGTCAGCGGGATATGCCGGACAGTACGAGGCCCCAGTATGAGCGCTCATGCCGGAAAAATACAAATACTGGGAATACAAGAAATAAAAGGAGAAAAAATATTTGTTCTCCGTTTTCTGCAAGGACGTAACCCGCAATGGGTGGATATTCCTTTCTTTGCTGAATACGATTCGAAAGCGACGTGGTTTGATCAACTAAAACCGGCTTTTGGAGAGAAAAAGTTCTTCTTTGAAAAACAATTGACAAAATTGTCGGCTTCCGAATCTTTATTGTTTGAATAAAAATAATATTGCCGGTTTCCGGTTTTTTCACGCACGACAACGAGGCGGAAAGGACGGCTTTTAAGAAACTGTTTGAAAGGAATTGACGCTACTTCATAGTCTTTGAACTTACCCTCAATACAATAGATTTCAGTAATTTTGTCGATGGTAAGTGGTGCATGTTTGCTAATTTTCATTTTTATATGTAACTTTGCCAAATAGTTCAATAAACACGTAATTATTTCATGCTATGAAATGTGTTTTGACACAAATACCGCTTTTACCACTTTACCGGAAAATTTTCACCGCCGGTAATTATGGTATGTTATTTCCCCGTTCCGGCAGTGCGATTAAGCTCTTTCCAATTCTTAATAAAAAGGTTACGGATTTAAGCTATTGTTAAAATAACATGTATCCATATACTCGTACATATCCGGGTAACGCAAGGAAAAATAAAATCAATCTTTTATTTTTTATTTATAAAGTTTCATTTTTTAATGTGAAATATTGTCTGATATTAACTTTTTTTTATCTGTTTTTATTTTTGAATTGCTGTTGCGCTTTTGCCCAAAACACAAGATTTTATTCTACAGAACAAGGATTATCCAATAGTTATATTAATCAGGTTTACCAAGATAAAAAAGGGTTTATTTGGGTAGCTACCGAAAGCGGGTTGAATAAATTCGACGGAACACAGTTTTTCGTTTACAGGACAATTCCGGGCGATTCTACTTCGTTGAAGAAAAATCATGTACAAACGATACTGGAAGATTTTTCCGGGAATTTTTGGGTGGAATGTCTGGGTGAACTAATGAAATACGATCGTGATACCGATTCTTTTACTAAAGTAGTAATTAAGGATAAAACCGGAAAACCGTTGAATTTTGCTATTTTATCAATTCTGGAGCGAAAAAACGGTGATATTTGGTTTGCAACTTCCGGCATGGGGTTGTTTTCAATTAAAAAAGGCGAAACCCAATGTGCGCAGGAAACTCTTCTAAATGAATATTTAAGTAGCCTCTATCTAACGGTAATTTATGAGGATTCAAGCAATAATCTTTGGATTGGGACAGAAAACAGCGGATTGAATGTGTATTCTTTTGATACTGGCGAATTAAGTCTTTACACAACTTCCTCCAAAGAAGGAAATGGAATAACAAGTAATTCTATTTCAGCTATTTGCGAAAGTGAAAAAGGAACTGTTTTTGTTGGGACTTTGGATGGGGGATTGAATAAATTTGAATTATCCGGACAAAAAATTACGCCTATTCATGGAACGGACGGAAACAAGCATATTCCGGTAAAAACTTTGCTGTATAATAGAAATAAAAAATTGTATGTGGGAACCGATGGTTACGGAATTAAAACGTATAATCCTGAAAAACAAGCATTGGAAGAGTATGAACCTTTTTCCTCTCCTTTCGATTTTCATAAAACAAAAGTACACAGCTTGTTGGAAGATAGCGACGGTAATATCTGGGCAGGTCTTTTCCAAAAAGGCGTATTTTTTATTCCAGCCAATCCGAGCGGATTTAATTATTATGGCTATAAGTCGTTTCGGAAAAATAATATCGGTTCTAATTGTGTAACGGCTATTTATAAAGACAAAGATAATATTCTTTGGATTGGAACGGATAACGACGGCTTGTATGCAATTAACGAAACAACGCAGCAGGTGCGGCATTACGCCAATACCGGCGAGCAGAACTCCATACCCAATACTATTATGTGTATTCTGGAAACAAGCGGAGATAAACTCTGGATTGGTTCTTACCTGAATGGTTTTGCATTGCTTAATAAACAAACAGGGGAATGTAGTTATGTGAATAACCGGACAAACAAAGTTATTACAAGTAATAAGATATATTGTATGACCGATGATAAAAAAGGAGGATTATGGGTTGGAACTTATGGCGGTGGATTGTATAAATATGATATGGCTTTGCGGTCGGTTGTTGAACATTATTATCGGAACGATGAAACAGATGATGAATTTACGAGTAATTGGATCAATAGCTTGCTCTATGAAGAAGAAGGTTTGTTGTGGATCGGCACTTACAATGGTATGGGCTGTTTAAATGTTCACACAGGTACATTCGATATTTATAAAAAAGAAAATTCAAAATTACCGAGTAATATCGTGTTTACTTTGAAAAAAGACAAATATGATAAAATTTGGATAGGAACAGACGGCGGATTAGCTTGCTATAACAAGAACAATGGAGAAATGAAAGTGTACTCCATACAAGACGGTTTGTCGAACAACCATATATGTTCCATTGATGAAGACGAAAGCGGAAATATATGGATGAGTACTTTGTCAGGAATTACGATGTATTCTCCGATAAAAGGAGAATTTACCAATTACTATGCTTCCGACGGTTTGCAAGAAAATGAATTTAGCAGAGGCGCTCATTTCAAATCAGTTGATGGAGAATTGTTTTTTGGCGGACTAAATGGGGTTACTTGTTTTTATCCTAAAGATATCCGTTCCAATAATAAAACCCTGAATGTTTATATCACTAATTTTTATTTGTTTGGGAAAGCAGTGTATAAAGGACAAAAATCGGGGAAAAAAGAAATTTTGAACAAAGCCGTAATGGACGCCTTGCGTATTTCGCTTGCTCATAAAGATAATGTGTTTAGTTTTGAATTTTCTGCTTTAGAATATGGAAATCCGGAAGCGATTTCTTACCGTTACAGGCTTGAAAATTTTGATTCGGAATGGGTAAATACGCCTATGGGGATAAATCGAATTACTTATACGAATTTAAATCCGGGGAAATACCGGCTTTTATTTCAAGCTGTTGATAAAGGAAATAAATCGGATATTAAAACGATTGAAATCATCATTCGTTCTCCCTGGTACAAAACAATTGTTGCCAAAATCATCTATATTATTCTCGTATTACTTGGCTTATATAGTATCTATGCCTATTTGGCTTCCCGCATCAAACAGCGGAATGAAATGTTGCGTTTGGAACATGCCGAACAAATCAGTGAAGCCAAATTACAGTTCTTCACTAATATCTCCCATGAAATACGTACCCCTATGACTTTAATTATCGGTCCTTTGGAAAAATTATTGATGAAAAACAATGATGAAACTTTACGAAATACTTATCTATTAATATATAGAAACGCGCAACGTATTTTGCGTTTGATTAATCAGCTAATGGATATTCGTAAAATCGACAGGGGCCAGATGCGGCTAAAATCCAGGGAAACCGATATAATCGGTTTTATCAAGGATATTATGCAGTCATTCGAATACATGGCGCAGAAGAAAAATATTGTCTTTGAATTTAACTCGCCCTTGCCTGTTTTAAAGGCGTGGATTGATTTAAATAATTTTGATAAAGTTTTGTTTAATGTTTTTTCTAATGCATTTAAATTTACTCCGGAACGAGGGAAAATAACGGTTGAACTTGCAACCGGCAGTGATTATTCATCTGTAGGAGCGCTTAAAAATTATTTTGAAATTCGTGTATTGGATACGGGAATAGGAATTGATAAAGAAAAAATGGATAAGATATTTGAACGCTTTTATCAAATTAACAATGAAGTTACTCATTCTAATTTTGGCACCGGTATCGGTTTACATCTTGCTCGTTCATTAGTGGAATTGCAACATGGAATTATATATGCCGAGAATAGAACCGACTGTCAAGGTAGTTGTTTTGTTATTCGCCTGCCTTTAGGAAACGCTCATTTGAAAGAGGATGAAATAGAAATCATCTCAGAACAAACGCCGCCGACAATCAATTTATTTTCAAAAAAAGAAGATATGATTGATATAGAGCCTGAAACAGACGAATATCCAACGACGAATGCCCGAACCAAATACAGGGTATTAATTGTTGAAGACGACATAGAGATCAGCAATTATATTAAAGCGGAATTAGCTTCTTTATATAAAGTAAGCCAATCCGATAACGGACGAGACGCCCTGGAAATTATATTGAAAGAAAAACCGGATGTAATAATCAGTGATATCCTCATGCCGAAAATGGACGGTATCACGCTTTGCCGAAAAATCAAATCCAATGTAAATATATGTCATATTCCGGTTCTTTTACTTACCGTTAAAAAGAAGGAAGAAGATCGCGCCGAAGGGTTGGATATTGGAGCCGACGCTTATATGGCAAAACCGTTTAATCCGGAAATATTGAAAAAAACGGTTGCTAATCTGATTGCCAACAGGGAACGATTGAAAGGTAAAGCTCAAAATCAGTCCGAAGGTCTAATCAATAAAATTGAAATAAAATCATTTGATGAAATGCTAATGGGAAAAATTATGAAAATCATCAATGATAATATTGAAGATCCCAAATTAAGCGGAGAAATGTTAAGTGCGAAAGTCGGCATAAGCCGGGTGCATTTATACAGAAAGCTGAAGGAATTAACCAATCAATCGGCTCGTGATTTCATTCGTACTATTCGACTCAAACAAGCAGGAGAATTGTTAATAAATAAAAAACATTCAATCTCTCAAGTTTATACCGCAGTAGGTTTTACTTCTTTTGCTCATTTTTCGACCTGTTTTAAAGAATTTTATGGGGTTTCGCCTAAAGACTACATGAATGGCCATACGAATCTAAATAAAAAACGAAAAAAGAGTGTAAAGGATAAAAATATTGACTTCCCAAAAAGATGAAAATCCTCAACCATTTAATGAAAGAATGTTATTCTGTAAAAACTCGGTTAGGCTGTCTTCCGGACTGATTCCCAGTTTTTTTCGCAACCGGTTGCGTGCCGATTCTACGCTGCGAACCTCTTTGAACGTAATGGCGGAAATTTCTTTTGAAGAAAGTCCTAACTTCAAAAAAGCGCAAAGCCTTTTTTCTTTTGGAGTTAAATCCGGATAACGTTCTTCCAAATTGTGGTAAAAGGAAGGATGCACTTTTTCGAAATAATAACTGAATTCCTCCCAATTGTCCGTAGAATGTTGTTGATTCAGTTTATTGATCAATTGCCGGATCTCTTCCCGAGTGCGGCGATCTTTCGGATTAAGTTCCAATAGCAATTGTTTCAATTCTTCTTTTATACCGGCAATAAATTCATTGTTTTTAATCACATAAAGCGTATAAGAAGCCAATTCCCTGTTCTTTTTGTCAATTGTATCATTCAGGTCCATTTCCTTTTGTTTCTGCAATTCTTTTTCTTTTTCGTGCAGTTCGGCTTGATGTTGCAACAGCAATTCCTCATTTTTTCGTTCTTTCTCTTTGTTTTTCGAATAATTAATCAAATACAAAACAGCGATAATGAGCAGTATAGCAATAGACGCCGAAATAATCCATAAGCGGTCCGACGCCAATTTTTGCAAAGTAATATTTTTGATTTCCAATTCGTTTTCCCTGATTTTCTTGTCTGCCAAATACATCCTTTCCAAATCGTTCATTTTCTGCTGATTATCGACGCGCGAGATAGAATCGTTTATCTGTGCAACCCTTTTCAGGGCGTGGTATGCTTTTGCCGTATTCCCGTTTCTTTCGTAATAATCGGCCATCTCTTGCAGTATCTGGCTTTCGATATGCTTGTTATTTATCAATTGAACTTGTTGCAGCGATTTTTCGATATACAACCGGGTGGAATCTTTCATTCCGATCATCTCAAATGCACGCGAAAGGGACGCATAGGTTCTGACCAGATCGGAATTAAATTCGTGTTTGATCTGATGCTCTTTTGCATTCGACAAATAGCTGATCGCTAAATTCGGATCGTTTTTCAACAGGTAAATGGTAGCAATATTATTTTGCATGAAATAGTACAAATAAGCATCTTCTTCATCGTCCAGCTGTTGTATGGCCAAAAGGGAAGTTTCCATCGCTCGGTTATAATCTTTACGTTTAATGTATATGCCGCCCAGATTATTATAATTATTGAACAGTTCTTTTTTTGCTCCTGATTTTTTATTAATATCGATGGCTTTCAGTAGATAATATTCCGCTTTTTCCAGTTCGCCGCGAGTGTAATAAATTGCTCCCATATTATTGTATATCATCGCTTTTTGCGGCTCGAAATTATATCCCTCAGCCAGATTTAACGCTTCAAAATAAAAATTCAGGGAACGATTCCACATACCCAATTCTTCATGCGAAGCGCCTAAAGGAATATAAAAAGATACCAGTGATTTGATTTGTTCCCTCGAAGGTTTCTCCATTTGTTTATAATAAGAAATAACGTTTAGATAAAGTTCAACCGCCGGAATCAATTTCTCCTGTTGCTTGAAGAGTCCTCCGGTTTGATTGATTGCTTTCCTGAAATCCGTTTCGGAAAGAATTTGTACACGAGCCAGTGAATCTAAAAGCTGAAGAATAGAATAGGTCCTGTCGTTCTCTCCACATTCATCCATGACAAGTTGTTTTGAATCCAATAAAATAGCGGCCGTTTTATTATTCGTTTCCGGATAAACGGAAGCAGTGGTGAAAATAAAAAAAAGAAATAAAAAACAATTTTTTATTAACAAAACAATATATTTCTTTAATTTTTCCATGATTTTTAAATACAATATTATTTTAGAATGAGATAGATTTCTGTGCAAAAATAGAATTTTATTTTCTGATTTATCGTTTTTTTCTGAAAATTCACGAAAATAATATAAATTTATAATAAATTCAAAGGAAATATAAATTATTATTTTTCAAACTTTTAACTGAATATGACGTAGTAATTTTCAAGAGATTTTTTTTTTAGCGTACTCAAATAAAGGTGTTTTTTTTGCAAAAAGAAATCCAACAGTTTATTTTTGGAAACAAAAAGATAATATTAAATTGATTCTTTTTTAATATAACTAAAATTGTTTTTATGAAACATCCATCTATTTCACACACCCAAGAGCATAAAAGTGGGTATTCGTTTATTTGTCAACTTGTCAACTCGTCAACTCGTCAACTCGTTTACTTGTTCACTTGTTTACTCGTCAACTCGTTTACTTCTTTAAGCACGGCCGATGCCCACGAAGTTTCCACCGAAGTTCAAAAGAAAAACATCTTGCTGGAAGAATTTACCGGTATTCACTGCGGCAACTGTCCCGAAGGACATAAAATTGCCAACAATTTGGTTACCGCTCAGGAAGGAACGGTTTATACCATCGCCATCCATTCGGGACATTACGCTGTTCCCAACACAGGAGAGCCCGATTACCGCATACCCGAAGGGGAAAGTTTTGACGCCTATTTTCAAGCCAACGATTATGGTTATCCCAGCGGAATGATCAACCGTAAAGCAGTGACGACCAGCGGACAATTGTTGTCGCTCATTCTCGGTCGCGGCAGCTGGACGAAAGCCGCCAAGGAAGTGCATAAGGAAGATGCGCCGGTCAATCTGTGGATGAACGCTGCCTTCGAGGGCAGTTCGCGTACCTTGACGGTCGATGTGGAGGCGTATTACACCGCCGATTCCGATTCGGCGGAGAACTTTATGAATCTGGCAATTACTCAAAGCAATATTATCGGTCCGCAATCCGGCGGCCTGGTCGGTGATAACTATGTCCACCGCCATCAACTGAAAGCATTTATCACGCCGCTCTGGGGCGATACCATTCATCAACCCCTGGCAAGTGAATATTTTACAAAACGATATGTCTATACTTTGCCCGAAGAAGTAAACGGAGTCCCTGTAAAAGCCGAAGATATTGATGTGCTGGCATTTGTGACGGCCGGAAAAGGCGATGTTTTGAATGTGATTGCCGGAAAACCGTCGTACCTCAATTATACCAAGCCGCTGAAAATTGCGTTATCACCTCCGAAAGAAGGGTATGCTTCGCGCTACGCTTTCAACTTTTTCGAGCTAAATGTGAAAAACGAATCGCATCATTTGCTGACTGCGATTGATTTCAATGTCAAAATCAATAATACAACGCAGCCGGTTGCGTGGACAGGCGATATTCCCGCTTATCAAAGCAGGCTCATTCGTCTGGATGTGCAGCCCTACGCCATACAGGACAACAATTCGTTTGAGATTGAAGCGGTTGAAGTAAACGAAACGCCGGTTAGCGGCGCACGCTTGTTGGGAACATTCATCAAGCCGAATGAAACTACGCCCTACATTTTTGTCGATATTAAACCCGATAATTATGCCGACGAAAACATTTATACCATCAAGGACAGGGACGGACAGGTCGTACATACTTTCGGCCCTTATCCCGTCGGATCGA
>JAISOJ010000051.1 GCA_031275735.1 Dysgonamonadaceae bacterium | reverse complement strand
TTGTAAAGATTGCGAATTTCGTTACATTTGCACCGATTGTAGAGCATATTTACAAGATTCCAATGATATCTATTCTCAGCCGGCCAAATGCAACTATAACCCATACATCGCCAAATGGGCCGGTGAAGAAGGATATTATCCTGTAGAAGAATGGATAGCTCGAAATAATATGCATGAATGAAATCTTTTCCTTCTTACCTCCAGCACGACGCCATGGATTGCGGTCCGGCTTGCCTTCGCATGATTGCCACGCACTAAGATCATGTTCATTTCATGAAAAATTTCTGCTAAAAATCCCATATTTCACATAAAGGCGTTTCCATACCGGATAGCAACGCAATTGAAACATTGATTTACAAACGATTGGATTTATTAAAAAACAATAAAACAACAAGGGATAACAAAAAATAATTGGAAAAAGATTTGTATATCTCAGTTTTTTTTTTTAATATTGCAAAAATTTGGTAGTGTTTCAAATTAGTTGATTTTGTTTTATATTGTTAATAATATATTTATAACTAACTATTTACGTAAGCAAAAAATCCTTTTTCAGTCAATTTAAGCCACTACTAAATTATCCTTACTAAACTAAAAGCTACTTTCTCCTGTAAATGTACTGAGAGATAAAAAAAAGTTAAGCTTTAAAAATTTTATATGCTTTTAATATAAACGGGTTAATTTACAGAATATAAATCTATTGCTCAATGAAAATAAAAAAAATTATTATAAATTTTGTTGCATTATTTAGTTTTTTTTCTGTTCAAGGGCAGGAAATACGAGGTAGGGTTTTAAATGAAGAAGGCATTTCTATCGAGTACGCAACTGTTGTATTACAGACGCTGGATTCTATCTATGTCCAGTCTGTCTATACAGATACTTTAGGTAATTTTTCCTATAATAAAGCAGTTAAACCATTCCGGTTAATCATTCAGCATTTGTTGTACGAAACAGAAACAAAAGAATATACCAATCCCGATGTAGGGATTGTTCGTATGAAACGTAAAACGAATCTGTTACAAGAAGTAAGCGTTAGAGGAAGGAGACCATTGATCGAAGTATCTGAAGGCAAGCTTGTCTATAACATGCCTTTTTTGATCGAAAATAAACCGGTCAATAACGCTTATGACGCACTTTTGGAACTTCCTGGCGTAAGGGAAGATAATGGCTATTTATTACTTACCGGCGCCAATACACTATCTATAATAATAAATGGAAAGCCTTCCACTATGCCCTATCCTCAATTAGCTGAATTACTAAAAAATATGCCATCCTCCATGATAAACAAAGCCGAAATAATGTATGTTGCTCCTGCTCAATATCATGTAAGAGGAGCTGCTATCAATTTAATTATGAAAAAAGATCATTTTGAAAATTTATTTGGACAAATAAACCTCGGATACGAGCAAAAGTTCTATGATAATTATAGGACAGGGGCAAGTCTTTTTTATAATAATTCGAAAATTTATACAGACATTCTTTATTCTGTCAATGAATCAAAAACAAGAACAGGATTAGATCTTGATTCACACCATTTTTTTGAAAATCAACTCTATAATATTAATCAAACGAATCGTGGCAAATCTGAATCACTGACTCATTTGTTACGTTTAGGTTTAGATTATGCTTTGACTGAAAAAGATAATATCAGTGGGGTTTATACAACTCAATTTGTGCCGAAATATAATTCCTTGGAAGATGCGGTGGGAAATTATTCCAATTCTTTCAATGAGAAGACTAATACTGTTCCTATACAAATGCATAATATAAGTATGAATTATACTTCCGGGCTTGGACTAAGCGGAGGCGCTGATTACACACATTATAAAAATCAGATGAAACAGGATTTCAAAGATACCAGTAGAGAAAAAGAAACCGTATTCAGCACAAATTCCGATCAAAGTATTGATCGGATTAAGGCCTATCTTGACCAAAAACATCAAATAAAGAATAATTGGTCTTTAAGTTATGGTATCGAATTTACTTATGTAGAAGAAAAAAGTTCTCAATTTTACTATTCACAAAACGGGTATGATTGGAGCGGATTGAATACAAATTATAATCAAAAGGAGTATACTTATGATATGTATGCTGGCTTTTCCAAATCGATATCTCCTAAACTTTCTCTTTCCGGGGCATTAATGACTGAATATTATAAATTGAATGATTACGATGAATGGTCTTTATTTCCGACTTTATCGTCCACTTATTTTTTTTCTCCCGATCATATTTTCCAATTCAATTTTTCCACGAATAAAATTTATCCTACTTATTGGGAGATAAATGACCATATTTCATATCTCAACGGCTATGCGGAAATACGGGGTAATCCCCGTTTGAAGCCCTATATTTCTTATTCCGCACAACTTTCTTATATATTAAAAAACAGATATATAGTTACGTTATATAATATTTATAATGATGATTATTTTGTCCAATTGCCTTATCAATCAACGAATAAATTATCTTTAATCTACCAAACCATTAATTTTGACTATCAACAGATGAGCGGCATCAATCTGACGATTCCATTTACGAAAAAAAGGTATATATCCCATTTAACCTTGAATGGGTTTTATTATAGGGTGAAAAATACTTATTTCCATGATATTTCTTTTGATAAAAGCAAGTATATTTTTTATGTTCAATGGGACAATACAATCAAGCTCTCGAATCAACCGGACATAAAAATAGATTTGAAGGGATTTTATTACTCAAATAGTTTGCAGGGGCCATCCGAACTAACGACTGTATACAAATTGGACGCCGGTATTAAATGGACCTCCAGCAATAAAAAAGCAGAACTCAATTTAAAGAGTACAGATATTTTGGATACTTGGACGCCTAATTTAACAATGAAATACGATAATCAAAATATAGATATGGATGTACTTCCGGATTCGCGAGCTTTTGTTTCTTTATCGTTCGTTTATCGCTTTGGAGGAAATGTAACGGAAAAAGAGCGAAAAGAAATCAATACTTCTCGATTCGGCAAATAATTTAAAAATTATGGGACGATTTATTTTAACAGTTATTTTACTTGCTCAGTTTGTATTTATTTCTTATTCACAGAATAGCGAAATAAAATTAGATTCGCTCTCAAACGATACAGTATCGCGTCGCGTCCAAGCTGAATATTCTCTATTTAAAGAGAAACCGGATATACGGCCATCTATTTCTCCTGATTTATTTCCTGATTCTTTCTCCCTCTCTCCATCCATGAAAATAAATTATATTTCACTGCCTCTTTATTATTTTGACTCTGAATATCTAACGATATCTCCTTTCAGTTTTAATTATTATGACTGGAGGGAAGGCGGCGATGTAGTAGGGATAAACAATGCATTCAAATTAAACGATTATTTTTGGGGCAACATTAATTTTTCAATATCCAGTTCATATGTCGGATACCTACAGCCTAATCGATATAATAACGCTTCGATTTCATTACAAACCGTTTTGCAACCCAATGAGAAAATACGTTTAACAGCTTTTGGACAAATTTCCCTGAGGGAAGGTATAAACCCGCTACTGCAACCTACAATTAATGGAGGCAATTATTATGGAATAGATTTACAATTTAAAATTTACAAAAATATGGGAATTGGAATTAGGTTTATGAATAGTTATTATAGGAATAATTGGAATTCGTTCAAATATGTGACTCCGGTTTTAAATGAATGGTAATTTTTTTTAGGGAGATAAAAATGATTCGTTTACAAGAATATTATTTGTCTGTTTTTATCTTTTCTAAATTAAGTCAAGTGGGTTTTGTGAATATTTTTATGCGAAGATATAGCGATGGTTTCTTTAGCTAAGACTCCCCTTCTTAAACCAAAAGAAATATCTTTATACTTTTTCGATAGAAGTTTCAAAATTTGATTGTAGAAAATGAATTAACGCTTAAATGTATTGGGGGGAAGGAAAACAACTTATAAAGTCTTGAATATGTAATTGAAAGAGTGTATTCCACAATTTTTGTAGTGTAATAAGAAATGTAAATTTTTGTATGAATTAAAAAAAATAGTCATGAAAAAGAAAAAATTATTTTCAAATGAAATTAAATGTTCTATTATTAATGAGTTGACGAATAATGATTTGTCAAAAGTTGAAGGTGGTATTGAGAATCAAGTGGGAATTGGGTATACTCCTCCCAAACAAACTTATACGTATGCTCCTCCCCCTAATATTGGAATAAATGCCGTTGTAAAGTTCTAATTTCTTCAATTGCTTATTCATTTCTATAGAAATTACAAATCTGTTAGATATTTGCAATTTAGATTTGTTATTCAGAGTATTGAGGTGAATAGTAGTTTTACGAATAGAATGTATTAGTTATTTATCATTAAGTCAGATAATTATCAAATTATTTGACTTAATGATATGAACTATTTAATTTATAAATTTATGAATACACTCATTTTAAATTGTCTTCCCCCTGTCAATATTGACTGGCCTTCTCCTCCTTTGTCTATTTTAAAAAGTTTTTTAACAAATAATGGATACGAAGGAATAAAAGTGTTTTATTGGAATATTTTTTTAGATAACTATAATAAAGATTTTCTAAAAATAGATCACCCTATTAACAATGATTATATAAATATTCTTTTTTTTCTTAATTATATAGCTATACAAAATAATGATAAAGAAGCCTTTGATAGAGTTAAATATGTATATAGATCTTTTGCACCACAATTAATAAATGAAGATACCTTTTTCGACCAGCATTTAAAGCAATCAGCCCTAAAATTACATGAATTAATTGTTTCTGAATTAAATAATTTAGATATTCATAATTGTAAATTATTTGGAGTGTCAGCTAAATTATTTCAATTAATACCAGCAAATGTAATATGTGAATTGGTTAAGAAATTAAATCCTAGCACAACGATTCTAATCGGTGGAATTGGAACAAAAGACGAAGCATTGGCCATTATGCGGAATTTTACTTTTTATGATTTAGCTATTTGGGGTGAAGGAGAATATTCATTGTGTCAATTATACCAAAATGTTTTGGATAAAAAGGATGAAAACAATAAAGATATTCCTTTTCTAATTTATAGAGAAGGAGAATCTTTAAAGATGTCTGCTTCTCGCGAAAAGAAATTTTTCGACTTAAACTCATCTATTGTACCTGATTATTCTGATTTTTTTGTTCAAAATAGAAAAAACATTAAAGATATTAGACTTCCAATCGAAGGGAGTCGTGGATGCCACTGGCAAAAATGTAAGTTTTGCTTCTTGAATGACGGATATCGTTATCGTGTTAAAAATAATCAACGTATTATTGATGAATTAAATATGTTAATGAATACTTATAGTATAAAAAAATTTTTATTTCTTGACAATGATATGGTTGGAAGGAATATTAAAGTATTCGAAGAATTTTTAGATAAACTTATTTGTTTAAAAAATGTTCATGAAGACTTTGAAATTTTGCTATCAGAGATTATTTCTAAGGGGCTAAGTTATAATATTATTAAGAAAATGTCTTTAGCGGGTTTCTCTCATGTACAAATTGGGTATGAATCTCCTAGTGATTCTTTATTGAGAAAGATTTCTAAAAAAAATACTGTCGCAAGTAATTTATTATTTATAAAATGGGCTACTCATTTTTCCATTACAATAGGAGGTCTTAATATTCTTCGCGGATTGTTAGAAGAAACAGATGATGATATAAAGGAATCTATAGATAATTTGCATTTTTACAGATTCTATTTAAAAAACAAAAATATTGATCTTAATGTTAGTAATTTGGCTATTGGTTATCCTTCTAGGTATTTTAAAGAAATAGAAGCTGAACATAAATTAGATAATTGGACAGAAAATCCAATTGTCTATATGTTGCCTAAAACATATTTTGAACAAAAAGATAGATTTACATTATTTGCTTTTGTTGGAAATAAAATAAATAATATGTGGACTTATTTTGAGCTAATAGAAAAGCATTATCTAGATAATGAATATAAATATATTTTAATACAAGATGAAGGTCGCATATTTTATCGAGAATTGTATAATGGAAAAAAAATCAAAGAAATAGAATTCGACAAACCAATATATTGGGAAATTTTGAAGATATGTAATTATGAAGTTGTTTCTTTACAAGAAATAATAAAAATGTTAAATAAAAGGAATTTTATTATTGAAGAAGCTGAACTCATACCAATTATTTTAGAGTTAAAATCAGAATATTTTCTCTACACTAATTATGATTATTCAGAAATTTTAAGTATAATTAATACAGATATAATTTTGGCTTAGGTTACAATATCTATAATATTAAAGACAAATAATGCCAACTTTCCCCCATTACCTCCAGCACGACGCCATGGATTGCGGTCCGGCCTGTCTCCGTATGATCGCCGCCCATTACGGCCGTATTTATTCTTTGGAAGGTCTCCGCGAAAAATCCCATATCTCGCGCGAAGGCGTTTCCTTGTTGGGTATCAGCGAAGCCGCCGAACAAATCGGTTTCCGGACTTTGGGCGCTCGGTTTTCTTTTCAAAAATTGGAAGAAGCTCCCTTACCCTGCATCGTTCATTGGAATCAAAACCATTTCGTCGTCGTCTACCGGATCAAAAAGAAAGGAAAGCGAGTTTGGGTTTACGTAGCCGACCCAGCTTCCGGAAAACTCAAATACACGCAAGAAGAATTTTGTAATTGCTGGCACAGCACAAAGAATCAGGGCGAAAACGAAGGCATAGCCTTGTTATTGGAACCAACGCCCGATTTTTATTCCAAAGAAGAAGAAAAAATCAACCGCAAAGGCTTTTCATTTCTCTTTAACTACCTAAGACCTTATAAAAACCTGGCCTTCCAGCTTTTTCTGGGCTTGCTTTTTGGGAGCTTACTCCAATTGATTTTCCCTTTCCTCACCCAGTCCATTGTCGATATCGGCGTTAATAGCGGAAATATAGGCTTTATTTATTTAATACTGATTGCCCAATTGACGCTGACACTCAGCAGTTCGACCGTCGAATTTATCCGCGGATGGATATTGTTGCATCTGGGCACAAGAATCAATATCGCCTTGATTTCCGATTTTCTCATCAAACTGATGCGTCTGCCTATCGGCTATTTCGATACGAAAATGACCGGCGATATCCTTCAACGTATCGGCGACCATAGCCGTATCCAAAGTTTCCTGACTAATTCCACGCTGAGCATCCTTTTTTCGATGTTCAATATTGTCATATTCGGGATTATTCTTTGCCTGTACAGCTTGAAAATATTCGGAATTTTCCTTGTCGGAAGCGCCTTGTATTTCCTTTGGGTCTGGCTGTTCATGAAAAAGCGGGCCGAACTCGATCATAAGAATTTCGCCCAGCAATCGGCACATCAAAGCAATGTAATTCAGCTTGTTACCGGAATGCAGGAGATTAAACTCAACGTTTGCGAACAACAAAAACGTTGGGAATGGGAACGCATCCAGGCACGCTTGTTCCGTTTGCGGATCAAAGGTTTAGCCCTAGGGCAATACCAAGATTCGGGCGCTATCCTGATTAATCAAACGAAAAATATCCTGATTACGGTCTTGGTTGCCCAATTGGTGGTGAGCGGACAAATGACGCTGGGTATGATGCTTTCGGTACAATATATTATCGGTCAACTGAATGGTCCGGTCGATCAACTCATCGGTTTTTTCCGTTCAACGCAAGACGCCAGGCTCAGCTTGGAACGTCTTAGCGAAATACATGGCAAAGAAGACGAAGAATCGACCGATGCAGTCAAAGTCAGGGAAATACCCGGAAACAAAGACCTTCGCATGGAAAATATCACTTTTTCGTACGACGAAACCGCCGTTGGCGTACCGGCGCTGAAAGACGTTCACATATCGATTCCCGCTCATAAGCAGACGGCTATTGTAGGCATGAGCGGTAGCGGAAAAACCACCTTAGTCAAATTGCTTTTGGGATTCTATCCTTTGAAAAAAGGTGCTATTTATTTAGGTAATAATAATTTAGATACTTATAGCGTAAGAGAATGGCGCAAACGTTGCGGCGTAGTAATGCAAGACGGCTTCATCTTTTCGGATACCATTGCCCGCAATATTGCCCCTGGCGTAGAACGCATCGATAAGGAACGATTACTCCATGCGGCGGTTGTAGCCAATATCCACGATTTCGTCGAATCGTTGCCTTTATCCTACAACACGAAAATAGGTAGTGAAGGACACGGTTTAAGCCAAGGGCAAAAACAACGCATCCTGATCGCACGCGCCGTATACAAGGATCCTGAATTTGTATTTTTCGACGAAGCTACTAATGCGTTGGACGCCAACAACGAACGGACGATTATGGATAATCTGGCCGCTTTTTTTCGAGGCAAAACGGTCGTTATTGTGGCCCATCGTCTAAGCACCGTCCGAAACGCCGATCAAATAGTCGTGCTGGAAAAAGGAGAAATAGCGGAAGTCGGTACTCACGAAGAATTAACAAAAAAACAAGGCGTTTATTACCACTTGGTTAAAAATCAATTAGAATTGTAATAGTTCAATGACAGAAAATAAATTAAACAACCGCCAAGCAGATTCAAGTCGCGCACGCCGCATACCTTACGCCGCAAATCAGCCGTCGTCGTCCGGCGAATTGGAATTACGCAGCGAGGAAATGCATGATATTCTGACTCGTCCGCCGCACATCTTAGTTCGCAGCGGCATATCGGTAATCTGCGGGGTAATTGTCTTGTTGATTGTGGGTAGCTTTTTTTTCAAATACCCCGATATGGTGGTAGGCGAAATAGTCGTTACCACCGAAAATCCGCCGGTATGGATGGTCGCCAAAGCTTCCGGCAGAATTAAGGAATTGAATTGTACGGATAAAGGCGAAGTCAAACGGGGGCAAATGCTGGCGGTAATTGAAAATCCGGCATTTACAGACGACGTCGACAGGCTTAAAACCGGTTTGACCCAATGCCTGATTACCGATTCAAGCCTGATTTTTCCTCCTGCTTTATTAACGAGCAATTACGAATTGGGGAACCTGCAAAATACGTTTTCTTCTTTTCTCCGTACAACGACCAATTATGAAAACTTCCTCTCTTATAATTCAACCAGCAAAGAAAAAGAGGCTTTACAATTGCAAATAAACGGTCATAAGCATTATTCTTCCGCCTTGAAGAAACAACTGGAATTGAAAGAAGAAGAATTAAGTATCGCCCGGATGGCTTATGAACGGGAAAAAAGATTATACGAAAAAAAGATTATTTCCGAAGCGGAAATGGAAGCCGCCGAAAACACATTCTTAAATATCCGCTTGTCGTTGCAGCAATTGCAAACAAGTATGGCTTCCAATGAAATTGAACATGGCCAACTGATCGAATCGGTTTCCAAATTGGATGTTCAATACATGCGCGAAAAAAACAGCGTTTTGTCGGAATTAAGAACTGCCTACGGCGAATTGCTGTCCGCCATCGAAAGTTGGGAACAAACTTATTTGTTGATCAGCCCTTTAGACGGTACGGTTACTTTTAATTCATTTTGGAAAAGCAATCAATTTGTTACTGCCGGCGATAAAGTGTTGGCAGTCGTTCCGCACCATTCCGGCGAGATTATCGGGCGAATCCAAAGTTCTTCTTCCGGTTCGGGAAAAATTAAATCCGGACAACGGGTAAACATCAAAGTACAAGGATATCCTTACATGGAATACGGAACTTTGCAAGGACGAGTGCGGACTATCTCGCTTATTCCCAACGAAAACAACTACTCGATTGAAGTGGAATTGCCCCAAGGACTGAAAACCGGTACGGGTAAAGTGCTGGATTTTACCGGCGAACTGAACGGGCAAGCCGAAATTATTACCGACGACCGGAGTTTGTTTTCACGCATCTTTTCCCCTCTGCAATACTTAATGAGTAATCACGTAGGAAAGTAAGAAATTGAGTAGTCGCAGTTCATCCCACACTTCCTTCCAGGCTGACTTGTAGTAATTTTTGCGCTTCTACCGCAAATTCCATCGGAAGTTTGTTCAATACCTCCTTGGCATAGCCGTTTACAATTAACCCAACGGCCTCTTCCGTAGGGATTCCCCGCTGATTACAGTAAAACAACTGATCCTCGCTGATTTTGGAAGTCGTAGCTTCATGTTCGACAATAGCCGATTCGTTTTGTATGTCCATATAGGGAAAGGTATGCGCTCCGCAAACATCGCTCAACAATAAACTGTCGCACTGCGAATGATTGCGGGCATTCTCCGCCCCTTTGCCTATCCGTACCAAGCCGCGGTAGCTGTTTTGGCTTTTCCCTGCAGAAATACCTTTTGAAACGATCCGGCTTTTCGTATTTTTGCCTATATGAAGCATTTTCGTTCCCGTATCCGCCTGTTGGAAATGATTAGTTACCGCCACCGAATAAAATTCGCCGATGGAATTGTCGCCCGCTAAAATGCAACTCGGATATTTCCATGTGACTGCCGAACCGGTTTCTACCTGCGTCCAAGAGATTTTGGAAGATTCTCCTTTGCAAATTCCCCGTTTAGTCACAAAATTATAAATACCGCCCAAACCGTTTTTGTCGCCGGGATACCAGTTTTGAACGGTCGAATATTTCACTTCCGCCCGGTCTAAGACCACGATTTCCACGATGGCGGCATGCAATTGATTTTCATCGCGCATCGGGGCGGTACAACCTTCGAGGTAGCTGACGTAAGTGTCTTCTTCCGCTACAATCAGCGTTCGTTCAAATTGTCCGGTATTCATGGCGTTAATCCGGAAATAGGTGGATAATTCCATTGGGCAACGAACGCCTTTGGGGATGAACACAAACGAACCGTCGCTGAAAACAGCCGAATTAAGCGCCGCAAAAAAGTTATCGCGATAAGGCACTACGCTTCCCAAATATTTTCGTACCAAATCGGGGTGGTTATGAACCGCTTCACTGAACGAACAGAAAATAATTCCCTTTTCCGCCAGGTTTTCTTTGTAAGTCGTTTTAACGGAAACGCTGTCCATCACCGCATCTATCGCCATGCCGGAAAGCATTTTCTGCTCGTGCAAAGGAATACCTAATTTATCGAAAGTTTTCAATAGTTCCGGATCTACTTCTTCCAAGCTTTGGGGACTTGCTTTGATTTTCGGAGCAGCGTAATAGATAATGTCCTGATAATCGATAGGCGGGATTTGGAGATGCGCCCAGTCCGGCATTTTCATCGTCAACCAATATCGAAAAGCTTTCATCCGGAAATTCAACAACCATTCCGGCTCATTTTTTTTTGTAGAAATCATCCGGATAATATCTTCATTTAATCCTTTCGGGATAAAATCCGTCTTTATGTCTGTTACAAAACCATATTCATAATCTTTGTTTGTAAACCGGTTTAATAGGTCGTGAGTTTCGTCTGTCATAATTCTACTTTTTAAAATATTCTTTTAAAAAAGGATAAACGGTTGGAACAACATTCTTTACGTTTTCGTAAAAAATTGATTTTTCCTGCGTTTGTTTTTTAATGAGTTGGGATTGGAAATCAAAAACTTGTAAAAGATTAAATACAATGCTTAAAGAAAATACCCAGATTAGAGCGCCGAATATTCCGCCAAGCAAGATATTGAGTATTTTTACCGGAGTCATTTTTATAGCTATATCGACAATTTTCCCTAAAAGGACAATCGCAATAATGATCAGGGAAAATGCTAAGATGTAACAAATCCCGGTAAAAATTCCGGACGACATGGAAGAGAAAAATCCGAAACGGAGCAGTGCCTCGCGCATCAGTTGAGCCAATTGACCCGCAAAAAATATAGCGCATATCAAGGCTAAAAACGAAACAATTTGTTTAACAAAGCCGTCTTTCAACCCTTTTATTAGACCAAATGCTATACAAATGATTATGACTATATCCAACCAGCACATTTGAGTTATGAGTTATGAGTTATAAGTTATGAATCCGGGAACCCTTGTTTAATTCATAACTCATAACTCATAACTTTTATAAAGTTTGTTTCACTTCTATTTCTTCAAAGGCTTCGACAATATCTCCCACTTTTATATCGTTGAAATTGTGGATGTTCAACCCACATTCATAACCTTGCGCCACTTCTTTCACATCGTCTTTGAAGCGTTTCAACGAACCCAATTCGCCGGTATAAATAACAATACCGTCGCGAATCAAGCGTATTTTATTGCCCCGTTTAATTTTTCCGTCTTTTACCATACATCCGGCCACCGAACCGACTTTGGTAATTTTAAACACTTCGCGAACTTCTACGTTAGCAGTGATTTCTTCTTTAATTTTAGGGGAAAGCATCCCTTCCATAGCCGATTTTACCTCGGCGATAGCATCGTAAATAATGGAATATAAGCGAATATCCACGCCTTCTTTTTCAGCCGATTTCCGCGCCGATTGGGAAGGACGCACTTGGAAACCGACGATAATTGCATCGGAAGCGGCCGCCAAGATAACGTCCGATTCGGAAATTTGCCCGACGCCTTTGTGAATTACGTTTACCTGTATTTGTTCGGTAGAAAGACGAATCAACGAATCCGACAAGGCTTCGACCGATCCGTCTACGTCGCCTTTCACAATGATATTCAATTGTTGGAAGTTACCGACAGCGATTCGCCTCCCGATATCGTCCAATGTCAACAATCTTTGTGTACGCAAGCCTTGCTCGCGTTGCAGTTGCTCGCGTTTCGTCGCAATTTCGCGGGCCTCCTGTTCGGTTTCCAGTACGTGGAACATATCGCCGGCAGTAGGAGCGCCGTTTAATCCGAGTATAAGCGCCGGTTCGGAAGGTCCGGCTTCGGTGACACGCTGGTTCCGCTCATTGAACATGGCTTTGACGCGGCCGAAATGAGTTCCGGCCAAAATCACGTCGCCCATTTTAAGCGTTCCGTTTTGAACTAAAGCCGTTACTACATATCCGCGCCCTTTGTCCAGAGAAGATTCGATGACCGAACCGATAGCTCTCCGATCGGGATTGGCTTTTAACTCCAATAATTCGGCTTCCAATAAAATTTTTTCCAGTAATTCGGGAACGCCGATTCCTTTTTTGGCGGAAATATCTTGCGATTGGTATTTGCCTCCCCAATCTTCGACTAAATAATTCATTCCGGCCAAAGTTTCTTTGATTTTTTCGGGATTGGCTCCCTGTTTATCTATTTTGTTTATCGCAAAAATCATCGGCACATTGGCGGCTGATGCATGATTAATTGCTTCGATGGTTTGAGGCATTACGTTATCGTCGGCAGCGACAATGATGATGGCTATATCCGTCACGCTGGCTCCCCGGGCGCGCATAGCCGTAAAAGCTTCGTGTCCGGGCGTATCTAAGAATGTAATTTTGCGTCCGCCGTTTAATTCTACGTTATAAGCTCCGATGTGCTGCGTGATTCCGCCGGCTTCTCCTGCAATCACATTGGTATTGCGAATATTATCTAATAACGAAGTTTTGCCGTGGTCGACATGTCCCATTACCGTAACAATCGGCGGGCGGGCAATTAAGTCTTCTTCATTATCTTTTTCTTCAGAGATCGCTTCCACTACTTCGGCGCTGACATATTCCGTTTTGTAACCAAATTCATCAGCTACAATGTTAATGGTTTCGGCGTCCAAACGCTGATTGATGGAAACCATGATACCGATAGACATGCAAGTAGAAATAATCTGAACTACAGGAATATTCATCATATTAGCCAAATCGTTTGCCGTAACAAATTCCGTAATTTTAATTATTTTGCTTGCTTGCGCTTCTTTTTCATATTGCTCGCTTTGCCGTTGTGAAACGGCGTCTCGTTTTTCCTTGCGGTATTTAGCGCCTTTCTTTTGTCCCTTATTAGTCAATCGCGCAAGCGTTTCCTTGATTTGCTTTTGAACATCTTCTTCATTGACTTCATTTTTCACGGAAGGCTTACGCAATTTCAGACGTGTATTATTTTGTTTGCCGGACAAAGGAAGCGCGCCCTTTTCAATATCTATTTTTTCACGTTTGATCCGGTTACGTTTCTTTTTCTTGGATTCTTGTATATCGGCTTTTTTGACCAAGGCCGGTTTTTCCCGCTGTTCCGGTTTGGATTCTACTTGCGCCGCTTTTTTAACTTCGGCAGCTTGTGCCGTTTTTTTAATTTCGGCAGCTTGCGCCGCTTTTTTAATTTCAGCAGCTAAAGCCGCTTTTCGCTCTTTTTCAGCTCTTTCTTTTCTTTTTTCTTCTTTGGTTTTTTTCTTAGGACGAGTCGATTGATTGATAGACGACAAATCGACTTTTCCCATTACTTTGATATTTGTTTGAATACGAGGTTTATTCAGACTAAAAATTTCTTCTCCCGCAGATGAATCATCCGGTACGTTGCTTGTTACGGGCTCCGGTAATTCTTCCTTGATTATTTCCTCTTCCGGACGATCAGCTTCAAGATTTTCTATCTCTTTATTTTCCTGATTATCGGAGTTATCTAAAAAGACTTCCTCTGTATTCGGCTCTTCCTGCTTTTCTTCTATTTTATCCGGAACAATTTCTTCAACGATTTCTTCTTTTTCTACTTCTACTATTTCTTGAATGTCGATTTCCTTTTTTTCTTCCGGTATATCTTGCACAGAAGGGGAAGCCGATTTCTTTTTGTTTAGAGCGTCCAAATCTATTTTACCAACGGTAACAAACTTAGGTTTAATATCTTCAGGAATTTCGGTTTTGATTTCTTCTATCTTCTTCGGTTCATAACCTTCTATCGCCACTGTTTCTTTTTTCTCTTTTTGATGGCGTTCTTGGCTGAATTTTTCAGTTTCAAGTTTTAGATTTATATCTTTATTAAATTCTTTTACAAGAAGTTCATACTCCTCGTTTCCAATTTTTGCATTAGGATCCTCTTTGGTGGAAAACCCCTTTTTTTGTAAAAAATCCACGACCGTAGATAGTCCTACATTTAATTCTCTTGTTACCTTATTTAATCTAATAGACATATATTGTTTTTAATATCTCTTAGCGAGATTTAGTATATTATTCTTCTTCAAACTCCGCTTTTAAAATGCTAATTAATTCATCTACAGTATTTTCTTCTAAATCTGCTTTTTCGATAATTGCGTTCCTGTCCATAGCAAGGACATTTTTCGCCGTGTAACAACCGATATTTTTCAATGCATCGATTACCCAAACTTCGATTTCGTCAGTGAATTCGTCTAAGTAAATATCTTCGTCGTCGATATCAACATCTCGAAATACGTCAATGTTATATCCGGTTAGCATGTCGGCCAATTTGATGTTTAATCCCCCTTTTCCGATTGCCAAAGAAACTTCTTCCGGGCGCAAGTAAACTTCTGCTCTTTTTTCTTCTTCGTGGACTTTGATGGAAGATATTTTTGCCGGACTCAAAGCCCGTTGAATAAATAAAGCCGTATTAGCGGTATAGTTGATAACATCAATGTTTTCATTACAAAGTTCACGAACAATCCCGTGAATCCGCGAGCCTTTCATTCCTACGCAAGCGCCTACCGGATCGATTCGATCGTCGTATGATTCGACAGCTACTTTAGCTCTTTCACCCGGGATGCGAGCAATCCGCTTGATCGTAATCAGTCCGTCGTGAATTTCGGGAACTTCCAGTTCAAACAACCGCTGTAAAAATAAAGGAGAAGTACGTGAAAGGATAATTTTCGGATTATTGTTTTGGTTATCTACTTTCACTACTACCGACCGGCATGTTTCATTTTTACGAAAAAAATCACTCGGTATTTGCTCGCTTTTCGGAAGAATTAATTCATTTTCTTCGTCATCCAACAAAAGAATTTCTTTCTTCCAGATTTGATAAACTTCGGCGGAAATGATTTGCCCCACGCGATCCTTATATTTATTATAAAGCGAATCTTTCTGCAATTCGAGAATTTTAGACGCTAAAGCTTGCCGAAGGTTCAAAATGGCGCGGCGACCAAAACCGGCAAAATTAACTTCATCGGTAATTTCTTCTCCCACTTCGTAATCCGGATCAATTTTTTGGGCTTCCGAAAGAGTTATTTGTAAATTAGGGTTTTCTAAATTGTCGTCGGCCACTACCTCCCTATTTCTCCAAATTTCGAAATCACCTTTATCCGGATTGATAATTATATCATAATTCTCGTCCGAACCAAACATTTTGCTGATTACATTACGAAATGATTCTTCGAGGACGCTGATCAATATCGTTCTATCAATATTTTTTAATTCTTTGAATTCCGCAAACGTATCAATCATACTAACGGTTTCTTGTTTTCTCGCCATAAATATTATTAAAATCTAATTATATTTTTTGTATATTTTATTTCATTATAAACAAAATTCATATCTTCTTCAATCGTGATTTTCCGCTTAGCGCCTTCCGGTTTCACTTGTTTTTCAACGGTAAGGACGAATCGGGTTTCACCGGCTTCTTTCAATATGCCGGTATATTTTTTCCCGTTTTTAAGAAGAACTTCCACTTCTTTTCCTGTGTTTTTTTGGTATTGACGATGCAATTTGAACGGCTGGGATATCCCCGCAGAGCCGACTTGCAATTCATAATCCTCGACGTCGCGATTCAATTTAGATTCGACAAAACGGCTCAAAGCAATGCAATCGTCAATCGAAACCGCCCGATCATTGTCTATTTCAACAATAATGGTATTATCCGGTTTCACCTCTATATCGACCAAATAATTTTCCGAATCTTTCAGAAAATCACCTATAATATTATTAACAATCGATTTTTCAATCATAATTATAAAAACAAAAGAGAGGCTTTTGCCTCCCTCCACCACAATTCGGAGACAAAGATAATGATTTATCTATTTATTAGCAAATAAATACAATATTTTTTACAAATAATTAATGAAAACATCTTTGTTTACAAATAATAAGATTGTCATATTTCTAGGTAATTAACTAATATTAATATATTTCTCTTGATTTTTTCAATAAAAAATTTCTTTATTTGGATAAAAAGGTGTAAATTTGACAAATTATTGAGAGATATCAATATCTGTTACCTATTATTAAACATAGTGTTATGAATAAATTTATATCAATTGACGAAGCGGCCTCCAAAGTAAAAGACGGAATGACGGTCATGATAGGTGGTTTTTTAGCCAATGGAACACCCCTTAAAATAATCGACGCATTGGTAAAAGCAAAAGTAAAAAATTTAACCGTTGTTTGCAACGATACCGCGTACCCCGACAAAGGTATAGGAAAACTGATCGAAAACAAACAAGTCAAGAAATTGTATGTTTCACATATCGGAACAAATCCATCAACAATCGAACAAATGAATCGAGGCGAACTGGAAATCGAATTTTGTCCGCAAGGAACTTTAGCCGAACGGGTGCGCGCCGGAGGAAATGGCTTGGGAGGTATTCTTACGCCGACGGGATTGGGCACGCTGGTAGCAGGAGAAAAAACAATTATTTCTGTGGATGGAAAAGAGTATTTGCTCGAAAAACCCATACGTGCCGACGTCGCTTTAATACGAGCAAGTGAAGGCGATAAATTGGGAAACTTGATCTACAAGGGGACATCCCAGAATTTTAATCCGCTCATGGCGACTGCCGCCGACTGTGTCATCGCCGAAATCGAAGAAATGGTGGAAATTGGAGAAATAGCCCCGGAAAACGTCAAAACCCCGGCTATCTTTGTGGACTATATCGTTAACTAATTGTCATTTTACTATATATGAAAACAATGATACGAATGAGAATGAGCGCTCACGACGCTCATTATGGAGGAAATCTGGTGGATGGAGCAAAAATGCTGCAACTTTTCGGCGACGTTGCCACAGAATTGCTCATAATCCACGACGGCGACGAAGGCTTATTTGCCGGTTACGACAAAATCGAATTTTTAGCTCCGGTATATGCCGGCGACTATATCGAAGCCACGGGCGAAATTATCCAGATCGGAAATTCCTCGCGAAGAATGCTTTTTGAAGCTCGCAAAGTAGTTGCACCGCGTCCGGACATATCCGAATCGGCTGCCGACGTCTTACCTGAACCAATCCTTGTTTGCCGCGCCAGCGGAACCTGCGTCGTAAGAAAAGAAAACCAGCGATTAATACATTAATGGATAAAATAAAATGGAAAAACTGATTATTACAGCCGCTATCTGTGGAGCTGAAGTTCTCAAAGAACATAATCCTGCCGTACCCTATACGGTAGAGGAATGTGTGAAAGAAGCTTTATCGGCTTATAATGCCGGAGCCAGTATCATTCATCTCCATGTCCGCTACGACGATGGAACTCCCACACAGGATAAAGCTCGTTTTAAGGAAGTAATAGATGGTATCAAAGCGGTTTGTCCGGAGGTAATTATACAACCTTCTACGGGAGGAGCTGTGGGTATGACCGACGACGAACGCCTGCAACCAACCGAACTTCGTCCGGAAATGGCCACCCTTGATTGTGGTACGCTCAATTTTGGAGGAGATGATATTTTTGTAAATACCGAAAATACGATTAAGTATTTCGGAAAACGAATGATTGAATGGGGAATTAAACCGGAATTGGAGTGTTTTGATAAAAGCATGATCGACATGGTACTCCGTTTACATAAAAAAGGGTTTATCGAAACTCCTATGCATTTTGATTTCGTAATGGGAGTAAATGGCGGAATCGGCGGCGATTTGCGCGATTTTGTTTTCTTGCGTGGAAGTATTCCTCCCGACGCCACTTATACAGTTGCCGGCGTTGGACGGTACGAATTTCCTCTTGCTATGGCAGCTATCATTGATGGAGGACATGTAAGAGTGGGATTTGAAGACAATGTTTATTTGGCTAAAGGCGTATTGGCTAAATCCAACGGCGAATTGGTCGATAAAGTGGTACGCATGGCAAAAGAATTAGGACGCGATATCGCAAACCCTGCCGAAGCTCGTCAAATATTAGGTATAAAACAATTAAATGGTTAAATATTAATTATAATTTTATGATGAAAAAAGGAAATAAGTATGGAATCCACCGGGTAATCGAACCTAAAGGAGTATTGCCGCAACCGGCAAATAAGTTAGACAACAACATGGACGAAATTTACGACAATGAAATTTTAATCGATGTACAAACATTAAATATTGATTCCGCCAGTTTTACGCAAATTGAGGAACAAGCGGGCGGCGACAAAGCCAAAATCGCCGAAATCATGCTTGATATTGTCGCTAAACAAGGCAAACACCGTAATCCGGTTACCGGTTCGGGAGGCATGTTGCTGGGCACTGTCGAAAAAATAGGAGAAGCGCTTGAAGGAAAAATAGATTTAAAAGTCGGCGATAAAATTGCTACATTAGTTTCTTTATCGTTAACCCCGCTTCGAATTGATAAGATAAAAGACATTCGTCCGGAAATTGATCAAGTGGATATCGACGGCAAGGCGATTCTTTTCGAAAGCGGTATTTATGCTAAAATACCCGCCGATTTGCCCGAAACTTTAGCGCTTTCGGCTTTAGATGTAGCCGGAGCTCCCGCTCAAACGGCCAAACTGGTAAAACCGGGCGATACGGTATTGATTATCGGCGCCGGAGGAAAATCGGGAATGCTTTGTTGCTATGAAGCAAAAAAACGCGCCGGCGTTACGGGAAAAGTAATCGGATTGACACACAGCCAACGAAGCACAGAGCGGCTGGAAAAATTGGGTTTTTGCGATTATATTTTTGCCGCCGATGCAACGCAACCGGTTCCCATTATGGAAAAAATCGAACAATTGACTCATGGCGAAATGTGCGATGTTACAATCAACAACGTAAATATTACCGATACTGAAATGACCAGCATTCTTTGTACCAAAGATACCGGCTTGGTTTATTTTTTCTCTATGGCAACCAGTTTCACGAAAGCGGCATTAGGCGCCGAAGGTATAGGAAGCGACGTGACCATGATTGTAGGAAACGGTTATACCAAAGGACATGCCGAAATTACGCTGCAAGAACTGAGGGAATCTGAAAAATTACGTGAAATTTTCACCGAACTTTACGCCTAATTTATCGTTTCATCTATGACCGAAAGTAAACGCAAACAGTTTTTTCCACAAGTCGCCGATAGCGAATGGAACGACTGGAAATGGCAGGTGAGAAACCGGATCGAAACAGTCGATGAATTGAAAAAATACCTCGACCTCACAGTAGAGGAGGAAGAAGCAATCATCGAATCCCTTAAAACCATCCGAATGGCCATCACACCTTACTATTTGAGTTTGATTGACAACGACAATAGGCATTGCCCTATTCGGATGCAATCGGTGCCTTCGATTATGGAATTGCATAAGGCGGCGGCAGATTTGAATGATCCTCTCCATGAAGACAGTGATTCCCCCGTACCCGGGTTGACTCACCGTTATCCCGATAGGGTTTTGTTTTTAATCACCGACCAATGTTCCATGTACTGCCGGCATTGTACAAGAAGACGTTTCGCCGGGCATCACGATGCAGCTATGCCCAGAGAACGGATCGACCGTTGCATCGACTATATTGCCCGCACGCCTCAAGTACGCGACGTCTTGCTTTCGGGAGGAGACGCTTTGTTGATTTCGGACGAACAACTGGAATACATCATCAAAAAACTAAGGGTAATTCCTCATGTCGAAATTATCCGCATCGGAACTCGCGTTCCGGTTGTTCTTCCGCAACGCATTACGCCGGAATTGGTGAATATGCTAAAAAAATACCACCCAATTTGGGTGAATACCCATTTCAATCATTCCGACGAAATTACGGAAGAATCGATAGAAGCCTGCGCCCGCATGGCAGATGCGGGGATACCGTTAGGAAATCAATCGGTCTTGTTGCGTGGAATTAACGATTGCGTGTATACAATGAAACAATTAGTACACAACCTCGTAAAGATGCGTGTCAGACCTTATTACATCTACCAATGCGATCTTTCTACCGGTATTGAGCATTTCCGGACGCCTGTTTCGAAGGGAATAGAAATTATTGAAAATCTTCGCGGCCATACTTCCGGTTACGCAGTGCCGACTTTTGTCGTAGACGCACCCGGAGGAGGCGGAAAAATTCCGGTAATGCCTACGTATTTGATTTCACAATCGCCGGGGAAAATAATCTTGCGCAACTACGAAGGAGTCGTTACCACTTACACTCAACCGGTCAATTACGAAGAAAGTTGTAAATGTCCGGAATGTGAAAAAGAAAACAAAGAAGGAGTTGCTGCTCTTCTCAGCGGAGTCCGGTTATCTATCGAACCGAAAGAACTGAGAAGAAACAAAAGAAACGGAAAATGAAAAATGCATGTCTTTCATCAACGAAATAGTCGATTACCGAAGCGTTTCCATTGTGGGAATGGCAAAGAATACCGGCAAAACGGAATGTCTGAACTATATCCTGAATCACATAAAAAACGAGGGAAAACTATTCGCCGTTACTTCTATCGGCGTCGATGGTGAAAGAATAGACAGGGTGACGCAGTCGGCAAAGCCTGAAATCGAAATCAGCGAAGGAATGTTTTTTGTTACTTCCGAAAAACATTACCGCGAAAAACAATTGACGGCTGAAATCATCGATGTGAGTGAAAATTATACGGCATTAGGACGATTGGTGACGGCAAAAGCCGTCACTGCGGGAAAAATTCTTTTATCCGGACCGTCCGATACCCGATCGCTGAAAGAACTAATTGTGAAAATGAAGCAAAGGGGCGTACATACTACCCTTGTCGACGGAGCTATTTCACGTTTTAGTTTAGGTTCGCCCGGCGTGACCGAAGCCCTGATTCTGACGACCGGCGCCGCCTTGTCAAAAAGCATACCTGAATTAGTCAGGAAAACGAAGTACGTATACGACTTGATTCAATCGGAAGTGACGGATCAAAAATTATCCGACCGGTTGTCCGGTATTGAAAAAGGAATCTGGGCTATTGACAAAGAAGGAGAAATTCACGACCTTCAAATTTCTTCCGTATTGTCGGAAGAATTCGGTAAAGAAGATATTTTCCGGTACGGAAACATTATTTTCGTTGCAGGAATAGTGAGCGACAACTTTTTACGGTTCTTGCGGATTCAAAAGCATAATCCGAACATTACTCTGATTGTGAAAGATTTCACTCGAATCTTTGCTTCTTCGGAATCCTATTACGCCTTTCTGAAAAACGGAGGAAAATTGAAAGTGGCGTTAAAAAACAAATTCATCGGAGTATGCATCAATCCTCAATCGCCGGATGGGTACCAGCTCGATTCCGTTCGATTAAGCGAAGCCTTGCAAGAAAGCCTGAAGATACCTGTATACGACATAAAACAGATGTAAGATGTTGTTGAAAAATGCTTTACAAAAAATAGAAGGACTTAGGTTCATAATCGATAAATTGGACGTACAATCCGGTTTAACTCGCCGGTTATTGTTCGATATGCCTTCCATGAATCAACCGGATCAAATAATTTCCGAATGGAATCAAATGGAAGTTTGCCGTCGACTTATCTTGCGTCCCGACAGCGAAAAAATCTTATCTGCCGTCCGCAGACAGTTGGCGGAAATAAAAGATATTCGCGGAACATTAGAAAGGATACGGCAAAAAAAAGTTCTTGACGATATTGAATTGTTTGAAATAAAAGCATTTTCTTTATTAAGCCAATCAATCGCCGGCATGATGGAAAACGCACTTATCGACATCTTCCCCATTCCTTCTTTGGAAGAGGTAATCCATTGGCTTGACCCCGACAATACGCGCATTCCCCATTTTTACATCGTGGACGCTTATTCTTCTAAATTAGCAAAAATACGAAAACAGATTAGAAGACTAAAACAGGCTTCTCCCGACAGTAATCAGGAAGAAGTCGACGAATTGTATCTCCAAACCATTGCGATCGAAGATGAAATACGGCAGAATATTTCCCTGAAACTTGGCGGCTACGTTACGGCAATCGGCCAAGCTCTGTCGGCAATTGCGGCAATCGACCTGTCCATAGCTAAAGCGCAACAAGCAATTGATTGGAAATTCTGTAAACCCGGTATTTCCGAAAAAGCGATTCGCTATACCGCTATCTTTAATCCGGAAATACAAATGGCATTACATTCGGAAGGCAAAAAATTCCAACCCGTCGATATTTGTATCGAAAAAACAACCACGATTATTACGGGAGCAAATATGACGGGAAAATCGGCGCTCTTAAAAACCATTGCGCTCGCGCAAACCTTGTTCCAATATGGATTTTATTTGCCCGCCTCAGAAGCTTCAACCATTTGCTTCGACGAAATAATGCTTTGTATGGGTGATGAACAAGACACTTTGAGAGGATTATCGTCTTTTGCAGCAGAAGCGCTAAAAATAAACGACATTGCACAAGCCGTTAAAGAAGGGAAAAATATATTAGCGCTGATTGACGAACCGGCTCGTACCACTAATCCCGATGAGGGAAAAGCGATTGTGAACGCGCTTACCGCTTTCCTTGCCAAACATCGCGTATATTCTCTGATTACGACCCATTACAGCGACATTAAAGCCTCCTGTAAACGCTTACGTGTGAAAGGATTCAGGAAAGAAACAATAAACGAACGTCTTACTATTGACAGCATCAACCGCTATATCGATTATTCGCTTGAGGAAGAAACCGGCGATGAGCCGCCTCGTGAAGCTGTTCACATTATGCGCATTTTGGATATAGAGCCCGAATTATTGGAATTAATTGAAGAACAAACAAAAAGAAACCAAGAAAAAACGATCTAAAAAATGAATAAATAAATCTATGCAAAAAAGTAAATTAGGACTTGATTTTGAAAAAATAGCACATGCCAGAACGGTATCGAAAGCAATCGCCCGCGACGTACAATCGTTTGTCGATCATTACACGACAGTAGCTGTTGAACGTACCCTGTGCCGGTTGTTAGGCATCGACGGTACGGACGAAAACGGAATACCGCTTCCCAACCGTTTGATTGACGAAATCAAAGAACAAAACGTTCTCGGACAAGGCATTCTATTTTATTTAGGAAATGCGATTGCCGAAACCGGCGCCGATCCCCAAACCCTTGCCATGCAAATAGCCAAAGGGGAATTGGATTTTATTAAATTACCTATTCATTCCGACAACGAAATAAAAGCTTCTTTGCAACCTTATATCGAACAGAATATCAAACGCGTCGAGGAACGAAAAGACAAAAGAAAACGTTACCTTCATACCCTCGGCGAAGGCAGTAAACCTTATCTTTATGTAATTGTCGCCACCGGCAACATTTATGAAGATGTGGTACAAGCCCAAGCGGCAGCCAGGCAAGGAGCGGACATCATCGCCGTTATCCGCACTACCGGACAAAGTTTATTGGACTATGTACCTTACGGAGCAACCACAGAAGGCTTTGGAGGAACATTTGCCACGCAGGAAAATTTCCGTATCATGCGCCGGGCATTAGATGAAGTGAGCGAAGAAGTCGGTCGTTACGTCCGGCTATGCAATTACTGCTCCGGACTCTGTATGCCGGAAATCGCTGCCATGGGCGCTCTGGAAGGATTGGATGTGATGCTAAACGATGCTCTCTATGGGATACTCTTTCGCGACATCAATATGCAACGAACGTTAATCGACCAGTATATGTCGCGTGTAATCAATGGGTTCGCAGGCGTTATCATCAATACGGGCGAAGATAATTACCTGACTACCGCCGACGCTGTTGAACAGGCGCATACCGTTTTGGCTTCCGATCTCATCAACGAGCAATTGGCGCTTCTGGCAGGGCTTCCCGAACAACAAATGGGCTTAGGACATGCTTTTGAGATAGATCCTGAATTGGAAAACGGGTTTTTGTTTGAACTGGCGCAAGCACAAATGGCACGTGAAATTTTTCCGAACGCTCCGCTTAAATATATGCCTCCGACAAAATACATGACCGGTAATATTTTCAAAGGACATATACAGGATGCTTTGTTCAACATCGCGGGTATTTGGACTCATCAGGGAATCCAACTTTTGGGTATGCCTACCGAAGCGATCCATACGCCTTTCATGTCCGATCGTTATTTGTCGATAGAAAATGCTAAATATATTTTCAACAATATGAAAAATATCGGTGACGAAATCGAATTTAAAAAAGACGGAATAATTCAACGCAGAGCACAACAAGTACTCGGTAAAGCTACCGATTTATTGGAAACCATTGAACGGGAAGGTCTTTTTACGGCTTTGGAAAAAGGTCTTTTTGCCGATATCAAACGTCCCCGAAACGGCGGAAAAGGACTTGAAGGCGTTATCTCCAAAGGAATCAACTATTATAATCCGTTTTTGGAAATATTAAAAACGAAGAAATTATGAGCGGTGGATTGTATTCGACAGAAAAAAACGATTTTGACCGGACGCTTGACCTGAAGAAGGTAAAGCCTTACGGCGATACAATGAACGACGGGAAAATGCAATTGAGCTTTACTCTTCCTGTCCCTATCGGCGACGAAGCGATGGAAGCGGCTAAACTGTTGCTCCGAAAATTGGGTTTAGACAACCCGCAAGTAGTTTACATGCATGAACTAACGGAAGGTTTCACTTTTGTTAATTGTTACGGAAATTGTTCGCAAACAGTTGATTATACAACAATCCGCGTACCTAAAGTGGAATCGACAAAATGGGACATGCACGAAACCGATCATTTTATTCGTACTCATATCGGACGCCCCATTGTTGTCATAGGCGCGAGTACCGGTACAGATGCCCATACAGTAGGTATCGATGCAATTATGAATATGAAAGGCTTTGCCGGACACTATGGCTTGGAACGTTACGAAATGTTCGAAGCCTATAACCTCGGCAGCCAGATATTGAACGAAGATTTTATTGCAAAAGCCATTGAATTGAAAGCGGACGCTTTATTGGTATCGCAAACTGTAACCCAAAAAGATATCCATATCGGAAACCTCGCCGAATTAGTTGAAATGCTTGAAGCAGAAAATCTTCGCGACAAAGTAATCTTGATTTGCGGAGGTCCGCGTATTTCACACGAATTAGCAAAAGAACTGGGTTACGACGCCGGATTCGGTATGAATACTTACGCCGACGACGTGGCGTCGTTCATTGCCCAAGAAATGGAAAGAAGAAATCTAAAAATTAAAAAATAAACTATTTTTATGGAAAAAGATCAAATAAGGGAAACAATTGCTAAACGGGCGGCAAAAGAATTGCGCGACGGCGACGTTGTGAACTTGGGAATCGGCTTGCCTACGCTTATTCCTAACTACCTGCCCAAAGACGTAAGAGTAATTATACAATCGGAAAACGGTCTGTTAGGCATGGCGCCTGTTGCCGAAGGAAAAGAAGATCCCGAGCTCACCGACGCAGGCGGCAGTTTTATCAGTATGAATAGCGGAGCGTCTTGCTTCGACAGCGCAACCTCTTTTGGGATTATTCGTGGCGGACATGTCGATGTGACCGTATTGGGCGCTTTACAAGTGGATGAAAAAGGCGATTTGGCTAATTGGATGATTCCGGGAAAGCGGACTCCCGGTATGGGTGGAGCAATGGACCTACTGGTCGGAGCAAAAAAAGTGATACTTGCTATGGAACATACGGTTAAAGGTTCTCCTAAATTGCTAAAGAAATGCACACTTCCGCTTACTGCTACCGGTCAAGTCAACCTGATTATTACGGAAATGGGAGTAATTGAAGTAAGTCCGAAAGGCTTTGTTTTGCGGGAAATCCATCCCGAATTTACCCTTGAACAAGTGCAAGCTGTAACGGAAGCTCCCTTGATTGCAGCTGCTGATTTAAAACCAATGATAATTTGATATTTATGGACTTCTCATTGACTAAGCAACAAGAATTATTCCTGCAAATGATCAGAAAATTTGCAGAAAAAGAGATAAAACCCGTTGCCGCCGAAATAGACGAATTGGAACGCTATCCGCTGGAAAATGTAAAAAAAATGGCTCAATTAGGATTGATGGGTATCCCTTTCCCTTTTGAATACAAAGGAGCAGGCGGAAACAACCGGATGTATGTTATGGCAGTCGAGGAATTATCAAGAGTTTGCGCGACCACAGGAGTTATCCTTTCTTCGCACACTTCCCTCTGCGGAGCGCCCATTTATGAATCGGGAACCCTCGAACAAAAAAACAAATATTTACCAAAAATCGCTTCGGGAGAATGGATTGGCGCTTTTGGACTGACCGAACCCAATGCCGGCACAGATGCTTCGGCGCAGCAAACGATGGCGGTAAAAGACGGCGATAATTACATCTTGAACGGATCTAAAATATTCATTACCAATGCCGGATATGCTCATGTATATATCATTTTTGCTATGACTGACAAATCGTTAGGAACAAGAGGAATCTCCGCTTTCATTGTCGAAAACGGGTTCCCCGGATTTTCCGTCGGGAAAAAAGAAAAAAAAATGGGTATTAGAGGCTCTTCCACCGGAGAACTGATTTTTGAAAACTGTATTGTTCCCAAAGAAAATCTCTTAGGACAAGAAGGTAAAGGTTTTGGTATAGCGATGAAAACATTGGACGGCGGACGTATTGGTATTGCGGCGCAAGCATTGGGAATTGCACAAGGAGCTTTAGACGAAACAGTAAAATATGTAAAAGAACGTAAACAATTCGGAAAACCGATCAGCCAATTTCAAAATACGCAATTTCAATTAGCCGACTTAGAAACAAAAATTCAAGCAGCCCGCCTGTTAGTTTATTCTGCCGCTTACAAGAAAGATACGAATCAAAATTATACAGCCGAATCTGCTATGGCTAAACTGTTTGCCGCCGAAACGGCTATGGAAGCGACAACAAAAGCCGTACAATTGCATGGTGGTTATGGTTACACCCGTGAATATCCTGTAGAAAGAATGATGCGAGACGCCAAAATCACCGAAATATACGAAGGAACTTCGGAAGTGCAACGCATGGTAATTGCATCTAAATTATTAAAGTAAATCGAAAAAGAAAATGAATATAATTGTTTGTATCAAACAAGTACCTGATACTACAGAGATTAGGCTAGATCCTGTAAAAGGAACCATGATAAGAGAAGGGGTTCCGAGTATAATGAATCCGGACGATAAAGGAGGGCTTGAAATGGCTTTGCAATTAAAAGACCTTTACGGCGCTCATGTCACAGTGCTTACTATGGGGCCGCATCAGGCGGAAGCGATTTTAAGGGAAGCCTTCGCTATGGGCGCCGATAAAGCTATTTTGCTCACAGACAAAAAATTCGCCGGAGCCGATACATTGGCGACGTCTCATACCCTTGCGGGAGCGCTACGTTCATTGGATTACGATCTAATCATCACAGGACGCCAAGCCATCGACGGCGATACCGCCCAAGTAGGACCACAAATCGCCGAACATTTGGACCTGCCCCAGGTCACTTATGTCGAAAATTTGCAATACGACGGGGATAAGCAGATTACCGTGAGAAAATCTATCGAAGACGGTTACCAACTATTGGAAGTGGAAATACCTTGCGTATTAACTGTCCTTTCAAGTTCCAACGAAGCCCGTTATATGTCGGTAAGGGGAATTATGGAAGCTTTTGAAAAGGAAATAGAAATATGGAACTCCGATCGCATAACAATCAATGCAGATAAATTAGGACTGAACGGATCCCCTACTCGGGTAGCTAAATCTTTTACCAAAGGATTAAAACCGGCAAGTCAACTTTATGAAGTAAGCCCTGCCGAAGCAGTCGATATTATTATTAATAAATTAAAAGAAAAGCACATTGTTAATTAGAAATTAATTTCCAACTTTAATGACAAAGTCGGTAAAATACAAATATAGTTATGGTTAAATCAAATTACAAAGATATCTATGTTTTTGTCGAACAACGCGGAGGCATTATACAAAATGTGGCATTGGAATTATTAGGGAAAGCCAGGGAATTGGCCGATGCCCTGAACGAAAAAGTATGCGCCGTGTTGTTAGGACATGCTATCAGCAACAAAGCGCAAGAATGTATATACTACGGAGCAGATACGGTTTTTTGCGTAGATGCTCCCGAATTAGAGACCTATCTGACGGAGCCTTATGCGCAAGCAATTTGTAGGATAGTGAACGATAATTGTCCCGGAATTTTACTGTTGGGAGCCACCACAATCGGACGTGATTTAGGCCCGCGAGTATCCGCTCGCCTCGAAACCGGTTTGACTGCCGATTGCACAGCATTGGCAATTTCGGATAAGGGCGATTTTCTGATGACTCGTCCTGCATTCGGAGGAAATCTGATGGCGACAATTATCTGTAAAGAACATCGCCCACAGATGTCCACCGTCCGTCCGGGAGTTATGCAGAAGGGTTTACGCGATACCCAAAGAAAAGGAAAAATCGAAAATGTATCCATCCAATTCGACCATTCGAAAATAAATAAAATCCGGATTATAGACACGGTAAAACAAGAAAAAACCCGAATAGATATTACGGAAGCCCGTGTATTGGTTTCGGGTGGGCGTGGTGTAGGAAACGAAGAAGGATTCAAACTCCTCCGGCAATTGGCAAAAACCATCGACGCACAAGTTTCTTCCTCCCGGGCAATGGTCGATGCAGGAGTAATGCCTCATGAATGTCAAGTAGGACAGACAGGGAAAACCGTCCGTCCCGACATCTATTTCGCCTTAGGAATCTCCGGAGCAATACAACATTTAGCAGGAATGGAAGAATCGAAATACATTATTGCCATCAACAAGGACAAATTCGCTCCCATTTTTCAAATAGCCGATTTGGGTATTGTAGGTGATGTTAAACAAATTGTACCTCTTTTAACTGAAAAATTAAAAAAATAACAAAAATGGAAAAAATATTTATTATTGCAGCAAAAAGAACAGCCATAGGCAAATTTTTAGGAAGTTTAACGCCTGTTTCAGCAGCAAGTTTGGCTGCGACTGTAATTAAAAACATAGTAGCAGAAACGAACATTGATCCGGCAGCCATCGATGAAGTGATTATCGGAAATGTTTTGTCGGCAGGACAAAAACAGGGTGTTGCCCGGCAAGCGTCTATACAAGCAGGTATTCCTCAAGAAGTGCCGGCTTACGGTATCAATATGATTTGCGGAAGCGGTATGAAAAGCATTATTATGGCCTACAATAGCATCAAAGCAGGAGAAGCCGGATTGATTTTAGCCGGCGGTACGGAATCAATGTCCGGATCGGGTTTCATTATTCCAGGGAACATACGTACCGGCTATAAAATGGGTAATTTTACTTCGATTGATCACATGGTCTACGATGGGCTGACCGATGCTTTCAGCGAACAACACATGGGACTCACAGCAGAAAATGTAGCGGAAAAATACGGCGTCGCTCGCGAAGAGCAAGATTTTTTTGCCTATCAGTCGCAACAAAAAGCTATCGCAGCCATTGACGGAGGAAAATTCAAAGAGGAAATCGTTCCTGTGGTCATCCAAAACAAGAAAGCGACCCTTGTTTTCGATACGGACGAATTTCCGAACCGCTCCACTAGCCTTGAAAAATTAGCCGCATTGAAACCAGCTTTTAAGAAAGATGGAACTGTTACCGCCGGAAATGCTTCCGGAATAAATGATGGCGCAAGTTTTGTTTTAGTGGCTTCTGAAACAGTAGTAAAAAAATGGGGGATCAACCCTTTAGCTGAAATTACGGCTACCGCTCAATCCGGAGTCGATCCGAGCATAATGGGAATGGGGCCTGTTCCTGCTATCGATAAAGTGTTAAAAAAATCTTCCTTGCCACTAAACGCCATAGAAATCATTGAATTAAATGAAGCTTTTGCTGCACAATCTTTAGCCGTTATTAAACAATTGGCGCAGACGCACGGCGTTTCTGAAGAATGGATCAAAGAAAGAACAAACCCGAATGGCGGCGCTTTGGCTTTAGGTCATCCTATCGGCGCTTCCGGCAACCGGATTGTCGTTTCTCTGATTTATGAAATGAAACGTAGCAATAAGAAAACCGGGTTAGCGGCGCTGTGTATCGGAGGTGGTATGGGAACCGCCCTGATTCTTCAAACCGTTTAATTTATAATTCCGGGATGGATGAAATCCCGGAATTAAATAAAAATCATTTACTTTCGATATACGCTATAAAATCCTTTTCAAATTGCGCAAAACCGCCTGCATAGCGCCGGTCAAAGACTTCTTTGGTTGAACGTGCGCCAATAAGATTGCTGAAAATTGTAATCGCCCGCTCTTCATTCTGTTGCATCAAAAAAAGCACCATACAATAACCGGCAGCATAACCGTAACCTTCCTGTGTAAAAGATTTTTGTGAAAACGTTTGATAGTTCCATTCTACAAATTCCGAAAGATTGAGATCTTTGAGTTCGATAAGCGTTTTAACGCGCATAACACCGTAATTATTAACACGATGTACAATTTTCTTTTTGTCAAATGTCATTTGATCAAGATACTCCGCCAAGCCTTCGTTAAACCATGCAGGAATGTATTTATCTCCCACGTGAAGGTGTAGAAATGCGTGGCTCAATTCGTGGTAGCAGGTTGATAAAAATCCATTAGACTTCGATTTTTTATTTTTTAGAACAACCAGTGTACTGTCTCTTGAGGAGAAAAATCCTGAAGCATTGGCGTGTAATGCCCCCGCTTGCGCCTGGACATTGATAAATTCCATAAAACCGGTGGCAACCGTAAATTTTATTGCCGACAAATCCACCGTTTTGTCAAGGAAAAGCCGGTTGAAAAAATCCGCTTCATATTGAATTGCTTTTTCCAGACAGGCCGTTTCCTTTTTTGTCAGTAAATTTTCGTTATCAATAAATTTCAGGTTTTCCTGCGCCGCCAATTTGACCGACAGTAACAGACAAAATAAAACAATATAAAAACTACTATTTTTCATCGGTTTCCTTCGTTCTGTTTTTCAAGAATTTTTTCCGTTCCCCCTTACTCATGTCCTGCATCAGCATTTCGTCTGTAAGTTCACAAATATATGTTTTTCCATTTTCCAAACGCACTTTTCCTTCGTCGTAAGTCTGGAAAAACGGGCGAAAATGCGTGTGCTTGTTGCCGACGTTTTGATCTTTAACCTTATTTTTATCTAAAAAATAAGCGGAAAACCGTACCGAATATTTTTCCAACGAATTGTCTACGATGGCTATGGGTGTACCTATTTTAATGTCCTGTCCGGAATAGACCAACGGTTTTCCTTTAAAAACATATTCCCCGAAAGTTCCATCTGCATGATATACGGTTATTTGTGACAAATGGCGACTATCGCTGAAACTTTTATATCCCTTGGCGGTGTGATCCTTTAAATTATCATCACAAATTACACCACCACGGCAGGCATAAACAGTATCGGTTGGCAACTCAAAAGCAAGCTGGTAACCCTCCTGGTTTTCTGTTGTTTCTGCAAAAATCGTTTCCCCGTTTACCACAGGCAAAGAATATGAAAACTCCACATCCGGTTTTTTGTTCGGATTACCCCTAAACATTGCATAACGGTAATTGTAGCCATAACGAGTTGCCTTTTCATCTACCTTGTAGCTCTTGATTTGCCGCTGTCCATGACTGACAACAACCGAAGCGCCGGTAGTCATACCTTGAAAACCTTCGGAATAAACAAAGGAAATGTATAAATAATAATCGCAAAAATCTTTATTGTCGGCATAGAAAGTAAGCCGCCCCTGATTTTCGTCAAAATCGTCCGAAAGTTGCACTGCGTTGCTCATGTCTTGAAATGACTGTGCATTTGCTTGAAATACAGATAATAAAACAATAGTAAATCCTGAAATAAGAATATTTTTCATACGTAAATGAGTTAATAAGTAAACGAGTTGACGAGTAAACGAATACCCGTTCTCATACCCTTGAGTGTTTGTTAAAGAAGATCGTTTCATACCATTTTATATTTTTGATTTATTATTTAAATGAAGTTATTTATATGTATCCCAATCTAATAACATAAAAGATACCGGAAGAGTATAATAAGTATCTGCAATTTGTTGTAAGCGGTCAATTTTCAGTACAGTAACCCCTTGTTCAATTTTTACATACGCTGATTGCGAGATGCCCAATAATTGCGCCATATATTCTTGAGTGTAATCTTTTAATTCACGTATTTGCTTGATATTTCTTGCAATATTAGGCATTATGGTATTAGGACCTTGTTTCATTTTTCCAGAAGTAATATTTTAGTTACAAAAGTAATAAACTATTTGAAAATAATTGCAAATAAGTAAGTCTTCATGATTAAGCTGCATGATTTTTAAAGTTCACATACAATACTTTTCCCACATTAGCCAAGGCTCTGTTTGCAGAGTAGAACAGATTGTCTTTGCTAATATAGTCCTGTGGCTTTATCCACTTTCCTTTGAGTATTCTCCAAAGCGTTTCCGCGAGGTTGAGATGCGGAGAGTATGGTGGGAGAAAAAAGATGAAAAGTCCTCTCTTCTCCCAAAGCTGGCGATGACACATGACTTTCTTAGCC
>JAISOJ010000027.1 GCA_031275735.1 Dysgonamonadaceae bacterium | reverse complement strand
TATCCTTATTCGCTTTTGTATTGTTTCATGCGTTTCCATTTCCATTTTTTGTGGCAAAGATAACTCTTTTTTTTGAATCATCAAGCTTTTTTAAGCATGTTATTTATTGACATCTACTTTACGTTTGCCGTCCATCACTCCACAGGCTGCCAAATCCGAATATAGATTTATCAGCTTTAGAAGTTTGGTGTTATCCTTTTTCTGTAGTTGGCGCAACGAGCCGATTTGTTTTCCCTGCTCATTTATCACATCGGCGTGTTGAGTAAGTGTATCACTGATTTTTTGCAGTACAACATTGTGTTTCTCTTGGTTCTTCTCCAATTGGGAAAGAACAAGCGTTTCCAACGTTTTGACGATACCATCGAAACGGACGGCTATTGAATTGGTCGCCCTTATCATCGGGTTCAGTTCCTTTTCTTCATAGTTCCGAATGAAGCGGATAATATCGTCCTGCCGTTTGTTAATTTTCGCCAGTTCCGATTTTACCGATTCGGGGGCTTCGGCGGGATTGATACTCGCCTTGTCGATATACCGAAATGCAAGTTTTACAACTTCACTCTTTTTCAGCGAATAGCGTTTGCAGATTTTATCGACCAAACCGCTCGTTTCCTTGTCGATGGAAACAGTGGTGAATATGGTTTTCTTACCCGTATTTTGCATGACTAATTACTTTTTTATAGAAATTCAATCTATTAAACACCTGAAAATGAACGATAAATCAAAATAGTTCATTAGAAGTGTAATTATAGTTTGCGAAAGCAAACCACTGAAGCCGAAGGCTTTGCCCCGCAGGGCAAGAGGAAGAACAGGACACAGTCCAGTTCCCTCTTGCTTAATTCAACCGAATAAATGCTGCACGAAAGCAGCGTTATTTTGGGTGAATGCGGAGCGTTAGAGAAGAGGCGATAAATCGAGAACCGCCTCTTTCATTTGCTCTATTCTGCATTAAACTGAAAATGCAGAATCATTCCTCTTTTTCGTCTTTATTATCCTCGTTCGGGTGTTTTTTGTCAAACTCTTGTGATGTCCAATAATCCATGTGAGTATGGACAAACACCCGAACATCATTCACTTTGTAATAGGTTTTATGACCTATCATAAAGTAAGGGAGCTTCCCGCTCGACCTGTACCGTTGCAGGGTACGTTTAGATATTTTCAACAGGAACGCCAAATCTTGATTGTCGAGTAATTTCTCGTCCTTGTCGAATACCTTATCGGTATTAATCAGGGATTTCAAGTCCTGCCCAATTACACTTAGCTTTTTTGATAGCTTCTGCATCCATTTTTCAAAATCTTCATTATTGATATACATGATTTTACTTTATTTTTAAGTTTTACGATCTGTTTATCAATGCATTGATGAAGCAAAGGACGGAAGAACGAGGCAAACAAAATAGGGGAATCCCTATGGACTCCCCTATGATTTTTTTTGCAACATTCTTATATTTAAGCCGTTACAAAACGGTTATTTTTCATCTTGTTTGTTTCCTGTTTCGGTTCTCACGGATTAGCAGGGCTTTCAGGTGGTCGAGGGCTTTTGTCAGATTGAATGGTTTGCGGGAGAATACCCTTGCTTTGGATTTATAAGCACCCCCGAAAGTAAAATTGAAAGCCAATTCTAAGGCTTCGGCAATATGTATATATGGCGCGGGGCTACCGTTTTCGCCTAAAAATTGATTGGATAGTTCAAATGTGGTGGCAAACTCTCCCATACTATCAATCCCCAACCGTTTGGGGTCGGGGATAAAATAGACTTTTGATTTGTGAGGGATAACGCTGTTATTAACAGGCTGATTTGCTTGCAGGAATGGGAGTTTCAGCAAGTCGATTTCCGATTCGAGGAATAAAATAGCTTTCCCAAGATAAGCTAATTTCAGGGCATTTTTTTTCCTGCTCGTACCGATAAAGGGATTGTAGAAATACTAACTCAATACGAGTATTATTCAGCGTTCGGTAAATTTCAGGAAAGGAAATTTCAGATTGGCTGACTGTTTCTACTTGTTCCATGAAGTTTCCATAGGCACTTTGCATTTCTTCGTTTGTACTTGTTTGTGAGGGTTCAGACAATAGGCTGAACAATCTCGTTTTCAATAAATCATTCATAAGCATAATTTTTTTAAGTGAGTATTAATAATCAGACCGAAGTCCTGTTTTATGCTGAATGATTATATTCTGTTATAGAATAGAATTTGACTGCTTTCCTAATATTTTTAAGTATTTGATTGCTTCTTTGCCCTTGAGTCTAAAAGAATTATTATTACATAAATTAATATCGCAACTATATCAATCATTAACTCACTTACCCGTTCTCCACTCATAGTTAATGTAGTACCTACAATAACAAATAAACGAATTACCAGAATTGAACAAATTAGCCATGCAGTAAATTTTACACTTTTCATTTCTTTATAAAATGCCATAAAAATGAAGGCAATACCAAAAATAAAATTCTCTGCTGTAATAATATGCCAAATATACCTAAATGTCGTTACTGTATTAATATCTAACCCATTAGAGAACAGTATAGGAATTACTGTATGTTGCCCATTTAATTCGTGCGTTACCGAAAAAAGAATTGCTAAGAACCCTGCAACAAGGTAGTAGTAGTTTGTTTTTCTCATTTTGAATCTTCTAATTTGACCACTTGTTTTTAGTGCATATCCAATCTTATTCATGATTAATCCGTATTTTTGTGCAAATTTACTTTGGTGAAGGACACGTGTCAATTACTAATTTTAGCTATAATTTATGTCAAATATCAATAATAGCCAATGAATGAGGAGTATCGGAAAGTTCGGGGAAAGCATCGGGAGTTTATAGAACTATTATCTAAAGTGAACAATAGCTGTGTATTTGTGGCTGAACTCTGTGTGAGTTATTGGTTTTTATCAGATAATTTCCAAATTTTAGGATATGACCCTCAAATAATACACTCGCCAGAGATAGCTTCTGGATATTTGGAAACCAGAATCCACCCCGATGACTTGATTGTTTTAGAAACGATGCAGAGTAAATTATTAGATTTTATTCAATCTTTGCCTATTGACGAAAGGAAAGATTACAAACATATTTATGAATGCCGGGTAAGAAATGTAGAAAGCAATTATGTTCGCTTTATCTTTCAACAGCAAATATTGGAACTTGATAAGGAAGGTAATCCGTGGTTGCTGTTTGGTCTTCTTGATATATCGCCGGATACGTCATCTATGGAGCATATAAAATTGCGTGTTATTAACTATAAAACGGGTAAAATAGTTCCATTCGCTATTATAGAACAAGAAAATGATATAAAACTTTCGAAAAGAGAAAAAGAAATACTCAAATTGGTGAGTAAGGGAATGTTAAGCAAAGAGATATCTAATAAATTATTTTTGAGCATTCATACGGTTAATAAGCACAGACAGAACATAATGCAAAAAATGAATACTAACAATGTGCTTGAAGCTATTGATTATGCCAGAAAATTAGGATTATTGACATAAAAGCAATAGAAAAGCAAGGCAAACCAAAAGGTCTACCTTGCTTATACTATATTCTCTCCGTAATTTGCTTTTCCAGAGATTCCAATTTATGCGAAAGGATTTCCATGTCCTGCGAGATTTTCTCTTTCGTTATCTTGGCGTAAATTTGGGTCGTTTTAATATTCGTATGCCCCAACATTTTACTGACCGTTTCTATCGGAACTCCCTGTGATAGAGTAAGTGTAGTCGAGAATGTGTGCCTCGAAACGTGGTAGGTCAAGCGGGTTTTAATCCCGCATTGTTTGGCTATCTTTTTCAGGATATTGTTGCATGAACTGTTACTCGGAACAGGAAACAAACGATTATCCCTGCAATAGCCTTTGTACTTCTCTATTATCCGTTTCGGTACTTCCAAAAGCCTGATACTCGAATCGGTATTGGTTTTCTGTCGGCGGGTGATTATCCATAAATGACCGTCAAACGAGGTTTTAAGGTGGTCTTTCGTTAGGTTCTTCACATCCGAATAACTCAACCCTGTAAAAATTGAAAAAACAAACAAATCTCTTACCAACTCATATTGAGCATTTTTCATCTTGGCATTGACAAGCAAGTTTATTTCTTCCTTGTTCAGGAATCCCCGGTCTTTGGTTTCAGGACTTATCAGATAACCCGCAAAAGGATTGAAAGCTAACTGACCCGAATTACGAGCAATAGAAACAATATGCTTTACGCCTATCATATACGACCATATCGTATTGGTTGAACATTCCCTTTTCGTCCTCAAATAATGTTCAAAACCATTGATAAAAGCAAGATTCAACTCTTTGAGAAAAATATCATCCCGCTTATACTCGTGTTTGATATAACTTTCTATGTGGCGGTATAAAAGACAATATCTGTTATAAGTACCTTTTGCCCTGTTATATCCTACCTTTCGGGAAAATTCTTGATTGTGTTTTGCAAAGAGGGTCAGGAATGTATCTTGCTTTACCCCTAAACCTAAATAGGCGTTCTTTACCTTGTCGGCAGTCACAAAACCGTCTGTCTGCATGACTTCCTGATAGTGGCGGTTAATATCCACACGGATTTTGTCCAATGCGATATTCGCTTTTACTGCCAATGTACTCTTACCTGTCAGCCGTCCCGCTTTGGTATCCCAAAGGTTGGGCGGTACGGTCATTTTACAACTGAACTGACTGATTGTTTTGTCAATCGTTATGCGACCCATTAACGGAACAGTTCCGTCTGGTTTAGTGTTGTTCCGTTTCAGATAGAACAGGATTTTGAATGTGCTACGCTGTGTCATAACTCAAAGTTTTTACAGATTACAAAATTAGTTTACTTTGAGTTACAAGAGGTTGTGAGCGATAACGCAAGAAGCAGACATACAAAGACTTATAGCCAATTTGCGCTTTTGGGTAAGGTAATGATGTGGTAATTGAACTTTGTCGTACCTTTGCCTATGGGTGGCTTTGATTGCCTAAAAGAAAAGCCAAACAAAGGACGTTACCCGCACATTTTCAAACGGTTGTCCTCGCTTGGCTGATTTCGGCTTTTTTGTTAGACTTTTATTTTATAAAATTATCAGGGATTGATTGTAGAGCATGGTCGCCAATAAATTGTCGTCCACACGCTTTACAATAATAATTTTGCTTTCCGTATGATTTCCTGCCATTTTTCTTTATTTTTGGACTTTGGCAATCGGGACAGTGAAGGGTGATTTTTATTTTCATATACAAAAATACATTTTCTATCCCTGATTGCCAATTATTTACAACAGCATACTTTTTAAATCACTATCTATTTTTTAAGTATTCGTAAAGGTTTTTCTCTTCAACTGTTAAATTTCTTATCTCTATTAGAAAAGTATCATCAAGTAAAAGATTTAAAATTTTTTGAATATCGACATTATCAGAAATAGAAGTCATCTTGACTTTTGATTTTAACATTTTAAATACTAAAAAAGAGAAAGGAACGTTTTGTATAAAACCAAACAACGTTTTGTATAAGGCAAAACAACAATAACGTCCCTTTCATGTACCGGATACTCGACAAAGATACGATAAAAATGGAAATAATACCCCATTTATCAGAGGCAAAACGAGGATTTAAGACTAAAAGTTGCCTTGAAGAAAACGTAAACGGTATATTATACAAGCTAAAAACAGGCTGTCAATGGCATTTATTGTCTGTCGGGAGTTTGTTTTCAGAAGTTGTATTAAGTTATAAAACCGTCTTTGAACATTTCCGAAAATGGTGTAAGGACGGCAGTTGGAAACAGGCTTGGATTTCCCTGTTAAAAGCGAATAAGTTGCATTTGGATTTATCAAGCGCCTCTATTGACGGAAGCCATACCCCGGCGATTCGCGGTGGTGGAGCGGTTGCTTATCAGGGACGGAAAAAAGAGAAAAACGACTAATTCTCCTTATTTCACTGATAATCAATGTTTTCCTTTGGCTTTATTCACTCCTGCGGCCGGTAATCATCATGATTTGTATGAAATAGAAACTTCACTCGGACAGATGTTTGAAACGATACAGGATGCAGAAATCAGTATGAACGGATTTTTTGTCAATGCTGATTCGGGATTTGACTGTAAAAGTTTCCGGGAATATTGTAAGGCGGCTGGTATAATTGCCAATACAGCTTTTAATTACCGTAATGGAAATTGTAATGATGAACTTTACCTCCTGGACGAACTCCTTTATATAAAGAAAGGTATAAAATTGAAAGAACCAATGCCTGGATGGATAGCTTCAGATCCATACTTAACCGGTTTGATACCAGTGTTTCAAGTTGGATTAGCTTTAACTATATCGCATTTATTGTGATTTTTATACGTAAAATTAAAATCGAAGTCATCTTGACTTTTGATTTTAACATTTTTAAATACTAAAAAAGAGAAAAGAACAAAAAAACAATAACCAATGGAAAATCGTACAGAAACAGGTAATTTTGTACAGAAGCACAAAAAACTCAGGTGAAATATTATTTCCCGAAAAAGAAAATTTACAAAAAAACTTTGTAATGTTGGAGAAAAGCCATAGTTTTGTGCAGAAAGAAATAGAAAACGATTATCCCCTTGAAACAACTATTCAAAAACAAGCAAAGCAGATACGATTACCGTCAGATTTTTCTTGATTTTAATCGCTCGTTATATACGATTAAAGAAAAAACGTCTTTAATTTCATCCATCGTTACCCGCATCTACGAACTTGTTCAGGCAAAAAACATTTATATATTGTGGCAAAATCAGGACACAACCCGTTATGTATTAATGAACCCGCAAGAAGAAACAAGCAGGGAATCATACATATTATCCGACGACGGCCTGATTAAATGGTTGCAGTTGAACGAAAAACCGTTAACCGTTTCGTTTCTTCCGGAATATGCCAACATCTTTTCCGAAAACGACAGAAAAACCGTGACCAGTTTGAACTGTCTATTAATTTGTCCGCTTAAAACCAATAATCAGCTACGGGGAGTTATTTTCATGGGAGAAAAGGAAGACAAAAAGGCATACGGCCCCAAAGACATGGAAATTTTATCCGTATTGCTGGATAATACCGCCCTGGCGATTGAAAATATTTCCTATAATGAAGAGCGTCTTGCTCACTTGAAACGGATGATGCAAACCGATCGCCTGTCCGTAATCGGACAACTGGCAGCCGGCGCCGCACACGAGATACGTAACCCGCTGACGAGCATCAAGAGCGCGATACAATATATTCAGGGAGATATTAATGATCCCAAAAAACAGAAAATCATTCATTCGACGCTGTCGGAAGTCAACCGCATCAATGAAATCCTGGCCGGCCTGCTGTCGTTTTCGAGGCAAAACAATCCGGTTAAACGGGAATTTGACCTGACGGCAATGATTGAGCAGACACTCCGGTTTATCCGGAATACACAACTCAAAAAGCAAATCCGGTTTGTCGTCCGGCCGGTAGATTTGCCGCTTCCTGTTGCGGCGGACAGGGATCAGTTGAAACAGGTGATTATAAATATCCTCCTGAATGCTATCGAGGCTATCCGGCAAGACGGGATTATCGGGATCGAAATTCAATCGTCGATCATGGAAGGAACGGCCTATTATCATATCATTGTTACCGACAACGGAACGGGTATCCATGAAGATCAACTGGAAAAAATATTCGATCCTTTTTATACCACGAAAGAAGAGGGTACGGGACTTGGACTGTCCATTTCATACGGAATAATCCACAGTCACGGCGGAAATATTGAAATACGCAACCATCCGGACGGAGGGACGCAGGTTGAAATCCGGTTGCCCAAGGGAATTCCTAACTCATAATTCATTTGCCTATGAAACTGCTAATTGTAGATGATGAAGAAAATATCCGCCTGATTCTTGAAAGTGTATTTTCGGAAGCGGGGTATCAGGTGGAAACTGCAACCAACGGTCTGCAAGCCATGGAAAAAATGAAAGGCTTTCATCCCGAAATCGTCCTGCTGGACAAGAACATGCCGTATATGAACGGATTGAATACGCTGCAACGGATAAAAAAACATTATCCCCATACGGTGGTTATCATGGTAACGGCTTACGGCGATGTTGCTTCGGCCGTTGAAGCGATGAAAATGGGGGCGTACGACTATATCGAAAAACCGTTTGATAATGATAAAATGCTTTTGCTGCTTCAACGGGCAGGGGAACATTTCCGGTTGCAGGAAGAAGTCCTGAATTTGCGAAGCGCCGTAAACAGACAGTTTTCCTTCCAACATATCGTGGGAAACAGTCCGTCCCTGAATAAGGTACTCAAGCGGGTATCCAGTGTCTGCGAAACAAACGCCTCCGTTTTAATCACGGGTGAAAGCGGCACGGGAAAAGAACTGATAGCCAAAGCGATTCATTTCAACAGCCCACGCAAAAACAAACCCTTGATAACGGTCAATTGCGGCGCCATTCCCCTGCAACTGGCGGAAAGCGAACTGTTCGGCCACGAAAAGGGCGCTTTTACGGACGCCAAGGAACTCAAAATCGGGAAATTCGAGCAGGCGCAGGGAGGAACCCTTTTCCTGGATGAAATCGGCGAGCTTCCTCCAGATGCGCAGGTGAAATTGCTTCGGGTGATTGAAGACAAGAAAATTACCCGAATCGGGGGAAAGAAGGAAATAGCGGTCGATATACGGTTAATTTCGGCGACCAACAACGACCTGTTTGAACGGGTGCAAAACAATACCTTCCGTCTGGATCTTTTCTACCGGATCAACGTATTCGTCATTCAGCTTCCTCCCCTGCGGGAGCGCAGCGAAGACATTCCACTGCTAATCAATCATTTTATTCATAAGCACAACCACTTGCTCCATACCCAAGCGACGGGTTGTTCGGAGGAAACATTAAGTATTTTGCAGGCATATACGTGGCCGGGCAATATCCGCGATCTGGAAAATGCCGTTCAGAGCGCGTTGATCGTCTGCAAGAAGGGGGAAATACGTCCCGAACATCTCCCCGCGCGTCTGGAACTTCAAAAAGAAAACAGGGAGAAACAGGCCATTTTAAAAACCCTTGAACAATGCAAATTCAGCAAAACGGAAACGGCTTCCTGTCTTGGAATAAGCCGGAAAACGTTATTCAACAAGATGAAAAAATACGGGTTGCTGGAATA
>JAISOJ010000025.1 GCA_031275735.1 Dysgonamonadaceae bacterium | reverse complement strand
TCTTTCAGAATAAATTCCGCTGTAGCGTTAAATCCGGAATAAATCTGCACGCTGTCGGGAAGCGTAAACACCGCTTCAATATCGTACTTCATTGTTCCCTGATCCCAATAGCCTTTCGGTGATATTTTTCGAACAGTCGCTTCCGTTTGAAAGCCTTCCGTCGAAGTCGGCATAACAAGCAGTTTCGTGCCTTTCTTCAAAGCCAATACATCATTTTCTACAATTCGACCTCTGAAGCGGAAAGAATCCATTTGAGCAATCAAAGCAATGGTTGTTCCGTCCCGGAAATTGTTGCGTTCCTGTACCGGCGTTCCTTCTTCCAATGGCAGATCAATAAGTACGCCGTCGGCAGTGGCAATTACCACATTCGATACATTGCTGGACGGAATAAAACCTTCTTCCAACAGATGCAATTGATTTTGAGCATATTCGTATTGTTCTTTGCTGATTTGGTAAGTTTTGGAAATTTCCTCAAATTCGGATTTAGAAATCACGCCTTTTTCAAAAAGTTTCCGTTCGCGCTCATAATTCAACTGTTCCTTTTCAAAAGCAATACCGGCTGTTTTTAAGTTCGTTTTGGCATTTTCAATCTGCGAGGGTTCCGACAGGATTTTTATTTTTGCAATCCGGTCGCCTTTTTTTATTTTATCGCCTATCTGTACATAATACGTTTCCAAAGTACCGGCGATGGCTGATTTCACTTCTATTTCCTTGACAGGATATAAATTACCCGAAATTACCTGTTTTTGTGTAATGGTCATTATCTGCGGTGCAATGGTTCGTGACAAACGGGCTTGCTTTTCGGACTGTTTTTCCGAAAACAGAATAGCGCCGATGCATAAACCAATAAGTGTCATAACGATACTAATATATTGCAGTTTGTTTTTCTTTGCCATCACTTAAATCGCCTTATAATATAAAAGATGTTTTTAGTATGAGTAATAAATTTCGTTTCAATGAATCGATCCGGACTAAAAATTTTAGGCAATGCTAATTTTTCTACTAACTTCATGGCTTCTATTTTAAGTTTAACATAAATTTTAGGTGTAAAGATAATTTTGGACCATTAAAATATCATTAAAATATCATTAATTTCAGATTAAAATTTCATTAATTTTGAAATTAATTTGATTTTAATCAAATTTTAAGGATATTTTAATGGGTATTTGCTCTAATTTGGGGAAAAAATTACAAACATCTTAAAATTTCAACTTATGCGCCGCATCCGAAAATTCAAATTTTTAAAATGTAAAATTTAGTAAATTTAAAAAAGAAAAAAACGTTATAAAAATATTTTTTATACTTTTGCGTATATTTATGATAAAATTAAAAGCTATGAATTTATCTTTTCCTCCTTCAGAAGATTTGCTAATTCGCCGGACGCGTATTCAACATTTATTAAAAGAACAAAACGCAGACGCTTGTTTAGTTAGTTCATTCGTAAATATTTACTATTTGACGGGACATGTCTTCGACGGTTATGTTTATATATCCGGCAAAGACGATCTTGTTTATTTTGTTCGTAAACCGGGTATTTTCGTCGATGAAAAATCGATTCCTATCCGCAAACCGGAAGATATCCCGTCTTTGCTAAAAGAACGGCAGATGGACCTGCCCCAATCTTTAGCCTTAGAAACCGACCACTTGACTTATAACGAATGTATTCGCTTGCAAACCCTGTTTAATCCGGAAAAAACAATCAATGCTACGCAAATTTTTCGTCGATCGCGAATGATAAAAACCCCTTGGGAACAGGAACAAATCAGGTATGCAGCCAAGCAACACAGCGCTGTATATAAAAAAATACTTTCTCTTTTCAAACCGGGAATGACCGATTTGGATTTTCAATACGAAATAGAAAGGGTCATGCGGCAACACGGTTCTATTGGTGTTTTCCGTGCGTTTGGAAATAACATGGATATATTCATGGGAAGCGTTCTGACAGGAGATAATGCCGGAGTACCTTCGCCTTGCGACTTCGCCTTAGGAGGAGCAGGTCCCCACCCCTGTTTGCCGATAGGAGCCAATGGGAGTTTAATTAAACCGGGTAAATCGGTTATGTTTGACATGGCAGGTAATTTTACAGCTTATATGACTGATATGAGTCGCGTTTTTTCTTATGGGATTCTTCCTGACAAAGCATATGAAGCTCATCAAGTATCTATCGACATGCATAATTGGTTAATTGAAAATGGAAAACCCGGACTTTCCTGCGCCGAAATTTATAATCATTCGTTGAAAATGGCTAACGAAGCCGGCTTATCCGCTAACTTTATGGGAACTACTCAACAAGCTAAATTCGTGGGGCACGGCGTTGGAATTGAAGTCAATGAATGGCCGGTATTGATGGGACGTTCAAAAGACGTACTGCAAACCGGTATGTTAATTGCATACGAGCCTAAATTCGTTTTACCGGAAACAGGCGCTGTAGGAATCGAAAATACATACCTGGTAACGGAAAACGGGCTTGAAAAACTGACTATTTTTGAAGAGGCGATCGTTCCTTTATAATAAAAGAATGTTTCCGCTCGCCGGTGTCGGATAAGGATATACATCACCCAAGCGCCGGCGAATGAAAACATTTTCATCTCTCAAACAAACAAATTCCTTTAATTAATGAATGCCAGTATTTCACCTTTTTCCACTTGGCGTCCTTGTCGGACATAAGTTCCGACAATTGTTCCGCTATATCCTACTTTTACCGGTTCAATCCCATAATAATTTTGAATATAGCAAAGATTATCCCCTTTTTCAATTGTAGCGCCTTCAAAAGGAGCAGTAGATGCGTCCATCAGGTCGTATTGCCAAATCAACTGTCCCTTACAAGGTGCATGTACCGGTTTAGCATGAGGGTATTCGGCGCTGATTTCTTCAAAACTAAACATGGGAATTTCTACTACCGGACGTTGAACGAGTATAGGAGCGCCCGCTTTTTCTTTCGCTTGTTCTAATTCTTGATTAAAGCGGTTTTTAGCTGCGCCCGATTTCATATCCCTATATTGGCGTTCATGCATGGCAAATTCAAACAATTCTTCCTTATCAGGCCCTTCGTTCCATCCGTTGTCTGCCATTTCCTTACCGAAACGTTCCAATTCGTCGGGGAAAGCATCTTGTGGATTTCCTTCATAAAATTCCAAATTATTAGCTTTCGCTAATTCAATAATTTCGGGCGCCAACGGTCCTGGAAGTTTACCCGTTTTCCCCAGAATCATATTCCAAGAATCTTTATCGATCATCGAAAACTTAGGTTCATCTTTAGCCTCGGCAAAAATATTCATCAACGCAATATTTTTCACATATTGGCTGAAAGGAGTTACTAAAGGAGGATAACCCAACATAGGCCAAATAGTTTCAACCTCTCTGAATAATTGAACAACTAAGTTATTAAGTGTAACTTCTTTTTTCCCTTTTTGCTTAAGCGCCAAATTGATAGCATTATGCATTCCTTTTAAGTCGGCCATCATCGATCCCATCATACCGCCGGGAAGTCCGCAACCAACCAGCAGGGAAGTCATGATTTTATTACTCGGGTCAATGAAGAATCCCAGAAAATCGTCGATAAATTCCTGCGTCAATCGGCGTGCCTCCATATAAGCATCCATATTAATTTCAGGAACTAAAAATCCGGCGTCTTTCAGCATCGATTGAATCGTTATTACATCCGGATGGACCATTCCCCAAGATAAAGGTTCCATTGCTACGTCCAAATAATCCACGCCGTTATTGGCGGCTTCCAGCATAGAAGCGACGGAAAATCCGGGTCCGGAATGCCCGTGATACTGTATCAGAATATCCGGATGGCGCTTTTTGATACCTTTGATTATTTGCCCATTGCTATACGGGCGACCAATTCCGGCCATGTCTTTCAAACAAATTTCAGTAGCTCCGGCTTCAATAAGTTGATCGGCAAGGTTAACATAATAATCTACCGTATGGATAGGAGAATAAGTAATACACAACGAAGCCTGTGGGATCATACCGCCTTCTTTGGCATATTGAATAGACGGAATGATATTACGAGCATCATTCAATCCACAAAAAATACGCGTAATGTCCACTCCTTGAGCGTGTTTTACTTTATACATCAACTTTCTAACATCCGAAGGAACCGGATTCATGCGAAGCCCGTTCAATCCGCGGTCAAGCATATGTGTTTGTATGCCCGCTTTATTAAAAGGATTCGTGAATTCGCGAACCGCAAAATTCGGATTTTCTCCATACAGTAAATTTACTTGTTCAAAGGCGCCACCATTGGTTTCTACCCTCGAAAAACAACCCATATCGACAATTACGGGTGCGATTTTTTTCAATTGGTCAACTCTCGGTTGATATTTACCGGACGATTGCCACATGTCGCGGTAAATTAAGCTGAATTTAATTTCTCTTGGCATAATTTTCAAAGTAACAAAATTACATTATGATTAAAATATATGCAAAAGTAATAATTTTTTCTCATTCAATTAGGTTAAAATCGAATAATAATATTCACTAGTAGTGTTAAATTGTCATTGTTTAAGAAAAATAAAAAAATAAAAATGTTTATGAAAGAATTAGTAAAAGATTTATGTCGAATTATCACAAAAACATAGATAAAACAAATTATTTCCGTTCGCCAAATTTGATTATGCTTCCACGCGGGGATAATTGTATTACAGGATACAGAAGAAAAGGAAAAAAAGAAATCATCGTTTCGAAGACTACGATTGCCATTCGCCGTTGCAACGTGCGAATTTAAAAGAGGCTGTCTCAAAAGCCCCTTGTGGTGTGCTTGTCATTGCGGGCTTGACCCGCAATCCCCTGAAAAACAACGCTCGTTTTTCGGGAGATCCCGCGTCGAGCGCGGGATGACGCACTTTTGAGACAGCCTCTAATTATATAATATAATTATCTGGTAATAAATAAGATGAGGATAATGAAGGATTCCTCAGGTAACGGATAAGTAACGAACTAAATTCTTTGCATCACTGTGCT
>JAISOJ010000076.1 GCA_031275735.1 Dysgonamonadaceae bacterium | reverse complement strand
GAGCTGTATATCGAAAACCGCTTCTTCCTGACGTTCTCGGGGCAAGCGGATATTCCACCGGCTAATGCCGCCCGGTCGAATATCATCGTGCAGCGCCTGGCTCCGCAAACGGTGCGGATTGCATCGGACAGCGGATCGCCGCTGGGACGGCTTCAAATCACGGATGTTCAGGGGAAGGTGATCATTTCTCGGGAAGTAAAGGAGTCGTCGTATACGTTTCGTGCGCCCGCGCCGGGCGTCTATATCGTTCGCGTCGGCAATTCGGCGGGCGTGAGGCTAAGGAACCTGGTAATTAAAAATTAAAAATTAGGAGTTAGGAATTAGGAATTAATCGTTTCGCGTGTAGCGCGAAGCTAAAAAATACACACAATGAAAACGAAAATGAAAATGAAACATTCTATTATTTATCGCATTTTGCTGACGGCGCTGCTGCTGGCCGGCGGTCAAACGATGGCGGACGATGCATCCGCACTTGCCCAGGGTATTTACAGCAACCAGTCGGACTCGGAAAACGGAGGGGAAGACGGAAACGGAAACGGAAACGACCGGAGCGGCCTGTTCCGCGCCAGCGGCACCGAAAATCAGGACGACAGCGGCCAGCAAACCCGGGTTCTTCCGGTAAATTACGGATGGGAGGTCGTAGTGATCACCGGAATCGGATACGGATTCTGTATCGCCTGGCGAAGGAGGAAGCGCAGGGATAAGGTAGAAACTTGTTCCAGCGGGAGGCTCCCATAGCTCTTTATAATAAAAACGGCTATCTCAACAATGTGTCATCCCGCGCTTGACGCGGGATCTCCCGAAAAACGAGCGTTGTCTTTCAGGGGATTGCGGGTCAAGTCCGCAATGACAAGCACACCACAAGGGGCTTTTGAGACAGCCGTTCTTTATTTATTTTTAACTAAGTTTATGAATCACCAAACCGGAACGTAATTTGGGTTCAAACCACGTCGTTTTTGGGGGCATGATGTTACCTGTATCGGCAATGTCGATCAATTGTTTCATAGAAACGGGGTAGAGCGCCAAAGCAACAAGCATTTCGCCGCTATCGACCCGGCGTTTCAATTCATCCAAACCTCGGAGACCTCCTACAAAATCGATGCGTTTATCGGTACGCAAATCTTTTATTCCTAAAATCTTGTCTAATATTAAATTAGATGAAATAGTAACATCTAAAACGCCGATAGGGTCATTGTCGTCGTAAGTACCCGGTTTAGCGTCTAAAGAGTACCAGTGTTTATCGAGGTACAAGGAAAAATTGTGCAACTTTTCGGGACGATAGATTGTCTCGCCCTTGTCCACTACGTAAAAGTCTTCGCTCAATTGGCAGAGAAATTCGTCAGGAGTCAAACCGTTTAAATCCTTTACTACCCTGTTGTAATCCATAATTTTCAATTGGTTGGCAGGAAAACAAACGGCCATGAAATAGTTGTATTCTTCTTTGCCTGTATGATGCGGATTTTGCTTAGCTTTTTCAGCGCCAACCAAAGCGGCGGCAGCCGAACGGTGATGTCCGTCGGCAATATATAAATACGGTATTTCGGCAAATAATTCCGTAATTTTTTGAATAATTGCCTCGTCTTCAATGATCCAAAAATGATGCCCTATACCGTCGGAAGAAACAAAGTCGTATTCGGGCGTTTGTTGTTTGACTACTTTTTGAACAATCGCGTCTAATTCGGGATTTTCGGGGTAGGCAAAAAATACCGGTTCCATGTTGGCGTTATTGACGCGTACGTGTTTCATACGGTCTTCCTCTTTGTCTTTACGAGTTAACTCATGTTTTTTGATAACGCCTGTTAAATAATCGTTTACAGACGATCCGACGACTAAACCGTACTGTGTACGATCATTCATCGTTTGGGCATAAACGTAATAATGTTCTTTTTCGTCTTGCGTTAACCAGCCTTTTCCCTGAAATTTATTGAAATTTTCTACCGCTTTTTCATAAACATCCGGATCGTGTTCGTCTTTTCCTACAGGAAAATCAATTTCCGGTTTGATGATGTGATACAAGGATTTTTCGTTTCCTTTGGCTTCTTTGCGGGCTTCTTCGGAATTTAACACGTCGTATGGACGAGAAGCAACCTCGGTTACATATTTTTTCGGGGGACGAATCCCCTTGAATGGTTTGATAATTGCCATAATACAAAAAATAATTTAAATAATTATAGAAGATAGATGTTTGTTACCAAATAGCTACTCGTTTTTCTTTCGATAAATACAATGTATTTTCAGGCTTTACATTAAATGCATCGTACCATGCGTCAATTTGAGGTAAAGCGCCGTTTACACGCCATTTCCCTAAAGCGTGGGTATCCATTTTCGTTAAACGGAGAATTTCCGCATCCCGGATATTTCCTGCCCAAACCGTAGCATAAGCTAAGAAAAAGCGTTGTGCGTCGGTGTATCCGTCGATAGGGTCCGGAGCATTTTTAGCTTTTAACGTATTCTGATAAGCTTGCCAAGATACTTGTAATCCTCCTTGGTCGGCAATGTTTTCTCCTAAAGTATATCGACCATTGGCATGAACGGTATCCAAAACCACAATGTTATCAAAATAATCGACCAAAACCTGTGCTCTTTCTTTGAATTGTTCGGCATCTTCAGGCGTCCACCAGTCGGTTAAATTACCGTTTTTATCAAATTGACGCCCTTGGTCGTCAAAACCGTGCGTCATTTCATGACCGATTACGACGCCGATAGCGCCGTAATTAACTGCATCGTCGGCATTTATATTGAAAAATGGAGGTTGAAGAATAGCGGCGGGAAAACATATTTCATTGGTTACCGGATTGTAATAGGCGTTAACCGTTTGAGGAGTCATTAACCATTCGTTTTTATCTACCGGTTGATTAAATTTACTAATCATGTAGTCGTAATCAAAATTATTGGAACTGATGATATTATCCCAATAGGAGTTTTCTTTATTGATAGTTAATCCCGAATAATCCCGCCATTTGTCCGGATATCCGATTTTTACATGGAAAGTAGATAATTTTTCCTGTGCCTTTTGCTTAGTTTCACCGCTCATCCATTCGAGCATATTAATTCTTTCTCCTAAGGCAATTTGAAGATTTTTGACTAAGTCCAACATCTTTTCTTTAGAAGAGGGTGGAAAATATTTTTCCACGTAGATTTGTCCAACCGCTTCACCCAGGCAAGCATCTACGATATCAATTGCACGTTTCCATCGTTCCCGTTGTTCTTCCTTACCCGACAATGTTTTCCCATAAAATTCAAAGCTTGCATCCGAAAAATCATCGCTCAAGAAAGAGGAAGCGTTGCTAATTACATTCCAGCATAAATAGTATTTAATATCTTCGATCGGATATTCTTGAATGATTTTGCTCACTTCGGCTATTGGTTGCAATTGTCCTACATTCAATTCGTTTATGTCTTTCAAGCCAATTGTGTTAAAAAGCGCTTTCCATTCAATCGCCGGAGAAAGAGTAATTAGTTCGTCCAGCGAAATTTTATGATAATTGGCCATAGGGTCTCGTAAAGCCTCGCGCGGAAACGCTATCTGCGCTAGTTGAGTTTCAATTTTCATTATTGCATCGGATGCTTTTTGAATTTCTTCGGGATTATAACCGGCTAAAGCAAAAAGTTTTTCAATTAATTCGACGTATTTTGTCCGGATATTGAGAGACGTTTCATCGTCCAGTAAATAATAATCGCGGTCGCCCATCCGATAACCTCCTTGATTAATATGCAAAATGTTGATGGAACTGTTTTTATCGTCTGCGTAAACAAAATGGCCGAAAAAAGGCGATGTACCGTCGCGGAACATTTGGGCTAAAGTATTGGTTATTTCCGTTTTATCGGCAATTGCGTTCAATTTTTTCAGATAAGGAAGAATAGGAGTTGCACCTTCCGAATTCAAGCGGGCGCTATCTAAAGCTGAAGCATACAAATCGCCGATTTTTTGTCCCAAACTTCCCTGTTTGTTCATTTTCTTTCCTAATTCTTCTACTAATCCCCGTACCTGTTCATGACTTTTCTCGCGCAATTCGTCAAAAGCGCCGAAACGGGCATGCTCAGGCTTTAACGGATGCATTACTTGCCATCCTCCGGTGGCGTATTGATAGAAGTCGTTACCTGCAATGGCTGTCGTATCCATGTTGGCCGGATCAATGCCTTTCACTACTTGTTGTTTGTTTTCGCTACAAGCTGATAAAATCATTGTAAACACTACTGTTAAATAAATAAAGTTTTTTTTCATAAGATATTATTTTTATAGTTTTCTAATAAAATTGTTGCTTCTGTCCATTCGTTTATTGTATCGGATATTGTTTGCTGTAATTTTGCGTGTTTCCACACCAAATCTACATTGGAAGCGCCTTCGGGGGTAATGAGTAAGCCTTCCATTGTTTTCATTTCTATTTCCATTTTTTCGATTTTAGTTTCATATTCGGTAATATTTTTTTCCAAGCGTTTTATCCGGCGTTGTTGTTCCTTTCTTTGTTCGTAAGAAACAGTATTTCCATTTTCAGGTATCATTCCGGCGGAAGCTTGTTTTGCCTGTCGTAGTTTTGTTTCGGTATCCGGAACGTTGTTGGGCCGTATTTTTTTTTCCAAGTCATGTAAAGTCTCTATTTTTTTCCTTTCGAGAAACTCGTAGATTCCGCCTAAATGTTCCCGCACTTTCCGGTCGCCAAATTCATAAACTTTATTAACCAAGCCGTCCAGAAATTCCCGGTCGTGCGAAACGATAATCGCCGTCCCGTCAAATTCTTTCAAGGCTTCTTTCAATACGTCTTTCGAGCGCATGTCCAAGTGATTGGTCGGCTCGTCGAGGATAAGCAGATTGACCGGTTCAAGCAGCAGTTTAATCATGGCTAAGCGGGTACGTTCTCCACCCGAAAGGACGGCTACTTTTTTATCTGAGGCTTCTCCACCAAACAGGAAAGCGCCCAGTATGTCGCGTATTTTTGATCGGACGTCTCCCACCGCTACGTAATCGATGGTTTCGAAAACCGAGAGTTTTTCATTCATCAAATCAGCTTGGTTTTGAGCAAAGTAGCCGATTTTGACATTGTGTCCTAATTGTAATTTCCCTTCGTAGGGAATTTGTTCCATGATGCATTTGACCAAAGTCGATTTACCTTCTCCGTTTTTGCCGACAAAAGCCACTTTTTCGCCTCGATTAATGGTAAGCGTAACGTTTTCAAAAACCAAGCGACTTTCATACGATTTGCTCACATTTTCCATAATTATGGGGTAAGCGCCCGAACGGGGCGCAGAAGGAAATTTCAAGCGCAAAGCGGAATTGTCTTCTTCGTCTATTTCGATACGTTCTAGTTTATTCAATTGTTTGATCCGACTCTGTACCTGTATGGCTTTGGTTGCTTTGTAGCGGAAGCGTTCGATAAATTCTTCCGTATCTTCTATTTGTTTCCGCTGATTTTCGTAGGCACGTAATTGCTGCTCGCGGCGTTCTTTCCGCAATCCTACATACTTGGAATAGTTAACGTGGTAATCGTAGATTTTCCCAAGAGAAATTTCGACGGTTCGTTGCGTCACATTGTCGATAAATGCACGGTCGTGCGACACTAAGATAACCGCATTTGCCTGCGTAGCTAAAAAATTTTCCAACCATTGAATAGATTCGATATCCAGGTGATTGGTCGGTTCGTCCAAGAGTAAAATATCCGGTTTACGTAAGAGCAACTTTGCCAATTCGATACGCATACGCCATCCACCACTGAATTCGTTGGTTAACCGGTCGAAATCGGTTCTTAAAAAGCCCAAACCTAATAATGTTTTTTCTATGTCGGCTTGGATATTTGGAGCGCCTTCCATTATTATACGTTCATTCAACGAAGTAATTTTATCGATTAAGTTATGGTACGATTCTGATTCATAATCTTTGCGCTGCGCCATTTCGAAGTTCAGTTGTTTCAATTGCGCTTCCATTTGCAAAACCGGTTCGAATGCCAAGGAAGCTTCTTCGCGCACCGTCCGTTTGTCCAACAATTGCATTTGTTGGGGAAGGTAACCGATAGTGGTTTCTTTGGGCATAGAAACCCCTCCCCCCGCAGGTTCTTGAAGGCCGGCAAAGATTTTAAGCAATGTGCTTTTCCCCGCTCCGTTTTTCCCGACTAGAGCTATCTTGTCTTTTTTATCTACTACAAAACTAATTTCATCCAAAAGCGTGAAACTCCCGAAAGAAACGGTCAATCTTTCTACTGAATACATTTTTACTAGTTGAAAGTTGGTAGTTTAACTTTCCATTTTCCATTTATACGTTATCCTATTGCGGCTTTCAACCATGCTTGCGCCATCAATTGGGCGCCAGCCATAGAAGGATGAATGCCATCCTCTCCCCAATAACTTGCCGGAGCTTTTTTTAATGCTTCGTTGAATACTGATTGAAAGGGAACAAACGTAAGTTTAAAATCGTTGGCAAGCGTCTGGGCAACTTTCCGATAATCGGCAAAATCCGCTTCCCAAGTATCATCTAAAGCCGAACCTCCATAAATGAAGAATGGTTCACAAATGACAATTTTTAATTCCGGAAGGTTTTTTTTCGTTCGTTCCAGCAATTTCCGGTAATCGGTTTCATAAGTAACAAACGTTCCGTTGTAGCCAATTGATTTGGTGTGCCAGAAATCATTTATTCCAATGAGGATACTGAGCAGGTTAGGACGTAAATCGATACAGTCTTTATCCCAACGTTCATACAGTTGGGATACTTTATTGCCGCCAACACCCCGGTTGTAAATCTTCAAGTCTTTGTTGGCATAATTGGCTAAAATAGAAGCCGCAGTGAAAAGAACATATCCCGAACCTAATTGGGATTGAGTATTTGCATTGTTTTCTTCGCCTTTGTTACGTCTCCAATCGGTGATCGAATCGCCTTGAAAAAGAATGGTTTCCCCTTTCGAAAAGGAATGTCCCTGATATCCGCCGGATGAAACTTTCTCAGGAATAGCTGCTTCAATTATTTCAGGAATCAATAAAGTGGCAGCACCGGCACCTGCTGTTTTTTTGAAAAAATTTCGTCGATCCATTTCAATTATTTCAGGAACCAATAAAATGGCAGCACCGACACCTGCTGTTTTTTTGAAAAAATCTCGTCGATCCATGTTGCCAATGGTTTGTTATTTATGTTATAATTCACTTTTTATTAATTCCACAATTTTTCCGGATACTCTCCCTTATCAATCAATTCCCGTATTTTGGCAATTACGGTAGGACGATCTTCGGCATAGGTTACGCCAAACCATTTAGAAGGCGTATTTAAGACTTTTACCCGGATTTTTCCGGCAGCGATCAAATTATTTACCACAAGAGGAATAAAAAATTCGGCTTTCGGATTGTGCTGATTATTTGCCAAAAAATGAATGAATTGTTCATTCGAATAATTAAAGTATTCGGGGGTAAATCCCCACATATTCATAGAAACGGGAATATTTTCGCCAATGGTTTGTAATTCGTTTTTTTCGTCTTTGTACTCTATGTTTCCATCGGGATTGCGCATAATATAAGTGCGTTCTATGATGGAAGCCAAGTAATCGTTTTTATCTTTTTCGCAGATTCCCCGCGCAACCGAACCGCTTTCGGAGAGGGTGTTTCCCAAACAATAACCAATCATGCAGTAGTCATTTTGTTTTCCATCCAAAGAAATCAGGTAATCTGCCAAAATTTTGAAACTTTCTTTTCCATAAAAGTCGTCGGCATTAATGACGGCAAAAGGTTCTTTGACTACTTCTTTCCCCCTCATTACAGCATGATTGGTACCCCAAGGTTTCACTCGTTCTTTATCTAAACAAAATCCTTCGGGCAATTGATCCAATTCTTGAAAAACAACTTCTACCGGAATAATGTGTTTGTATTTTTTAAGAATTTTTTCGCGGAAGTCGGCTTCAAACGATTGTCTGATAACGAAAACGACTTTTCCGAAACCGCCTCTTACGGCGTCAAAAATAGAATAGTCCATAATTGTTTCACCATTAGGACCTAAACCGTCTAATTGTTTCAATCCTCCGTAGCGGCTTCCCATACCGGCGGCTAACACTAATAATGCAGGTTTCATATTGTGATATGATAACAAATGTTTATTAAAAGAAAGTTCAAAGGTACAATTTTTTTAAATACAATTGTAATTTGTCAAGATAATTTTCGAACACAAGGAGCAAAGTACCGGTTATATACTTCACGAGGGGATAATTCTGTGTATTGTACAAGAAACAGGAGAAAAGGAAAAGAGAATCACAATGTGTTTTTTACAAGCAACAAAATGATGCGCATTTCCTCCTTCCTGTATCCTTTTCTCTTAGAGCCTTTTGGGTAATCCTATTTCAGAAACCGTTCGTTGATAATGTCCCAATTGATAATGACCCATAATGAATTTAAGTGATCAGGACGCCTGTTTTGGTAGTCCAGATAATAAGCATGTTCCCATACATCGAAAGTCAGGAGAGGCGTAAATCCGTTTCTTAGAGGATTTTCTGCATTAGGCGCTTTGACGATGGATAACTTTTTGTCGGCGTCTTTGACCAACCATACCCAACCGGAACCAAAAATAGAAGCTCCGTCGGCTACGAATTGCTTTTTGAACTCGTCGAAGTTTCCGAAAGCAGCGTTAATCGCTTGCAATAAATCGCCGGTTGGCCGACTACCTCCTTTAGGCGTAAAGGAGTGAAAATAAAAAGTATGATTCCAAACTTGAGCGGCATTGTTGAAAATACCGCCTTCGGCTTTTTTGATAATTTCTTCCAATGATGCTCTTTCGAAAGGAGTATTAGGAAGCAAATTGTTTAAATTATTAACGTAGGCTTGTACATGTTTTCCCCAATGGAAATTAACGGTTTCTTCGCTAATTACGGGAGCTAAAGCATTTTTTTCGTACGGTAGAATAGGCATTTCAAATTTCATAATTAAATTGCTTTAATAAGTTAATAAAAGTTTATTTATCTGTAATGTATATTAGAATTTATACTTAACAGTTTATATATAAGTCGATTTTCAATTTCTTATAATTTGATGAATATAAAACCTAATATAGATATATAACGATAAAAACTACTTTTTGTTGCATCGTACGATACCTTCGGCTTTGAGGAAGCAATTTTTACTTGTCTTGCACAAATTCGCTAATAGAACCACTTGATTTCTTGTAGGAAAATATCCCTACCAAAATAACCACTGCCACAGCAACAAAAAAATAAATAAACACTCCTTGCATGGAGCCGTTTTGCCCGTAAGAATGCATTCCGCTTAGAAAATAATTTACTCCTAAATAGGTCATCAATACGGAAAAAAACGAAATTACCGACATTAAATTAAATAACCATATGTGATTTAAACATTTAAGTAACCTCAAATGAAGAGTGATCGCGTAAGTAATCATCGTAATTAAAGCCCAAGTTTCTTTCGGATCCCATCCCCAATAACGTCCCCATGATTCATTAGCCCAAATAGCGCCTAAGAAAATGCCTATACTCATTAAAGCTAAACCTATCAACATGGACATTTCGTTAATGATACTTAACTCGCGTATGCGTACGGAAAGTCCGGATAAGTTCGTCTTAGCAAACAGCATCAGTATTAAATTAGTAAGACCTGTGAGGCAACTAATTCCGGCAAATCCGTAAGCAGCGACGATGATTGCTACGTGAAACATCAACCAAGGGGATTTAAGTACCGGAACTAAAGGATTAATTTGCGGATCCATCCAATTAAGTCCGGAAACGAAAAGGATGATCCCTCCAAATAGTGTCGATAACGCAAAAGTGACCGGACTTCTCCTCGAAAAAAATAAGCCGGATAAGATGGTTACCCAAGCAACATATACCATCGTTTCGTAAGAATTACTCCATGGAGCATATCCGGATATATATCCGCGCAAACCGATTCCGAATAGATGGTAAAGGAAGCACAGGATAATTCCTGCAATCGATAGCCGACGTATCGCTTCAATTATTTTGTTTTGCTTTTTCAGAAAAGACATAAAAGAAAGGACAAGCGTTATTCCACCTAATATGAAATAATATTTTTTGCAAAATCGAAATATATCCAATCGGTTATACAACAATTCCGCTTTTATCCGGTTGTCGTCAATATCAATCGTGTTGTTTTTCTTTTGCTGGTAAGTATCTATCATATTCAATACAGAGACGGCTTTCGACCAATCTCCGGATGCATGCGCCTCCCTTAATTCATCGGCACACCAAAGCATGATTTGCGAAACGAACAGCGAATCTTGTCCCGAAAAAACGGAAAGATCATCTCCCGGTGCATACCACTGACGATCGGGATCGTTCTCTTTGGGAAAAATATTCAACAACTGAAAATTTTTTACTTGATAGAAGATGTTCATTTGTTCGTCCAATTTCAACAAATCTTTATCGAAACGTGTGTGTTCGGCTGGCGTTTTATAATAGATCTCTCTTAGTTTTTGACTGAATTTATAATTACCTACATGGTCAAATGATTCACTGTAAGCACATTGCCCTTCTGTAAGGTGGTAAAATGAAACAAGATCAGGGTTAGATACCGGAATTAACGGAACTTGCGACCAAACTTCGGGGAAAGTAAACAAGCTGAGCAAAAACTGATCGGAATTCATTTCTCCGATCGTTTCGGATTTATGCAATTTCCGGAGAATTTCGGACGAAAATGTATTCACCGGCTCCACGCGACCATTGTTGGATAATATAAGTAAATGTCCGAAAACAGAAGCCGTTTCCCGATCAATCCATGCTTTTTGAACAGCGTCAGCAACGGATATGCTTTCTTTCGCTTCGGAAGACAAGGTGAATAAGATAAATAAAGGAATTAAAATCAGTAATTTATCGGAATTTCTTAACTCTTTCAGTTGAGTACTCAATTGCCTAAAGCGGGAGTTTTTCCCTGTAAAACAAAGAATAAAGCCGATAAGTAAAAATCCGTAACCGGCATAGGTAATATTGCGACCTGCAACATCTTTATTGACAGATAAGATCGTACCTTTTTCGTCTTGATCGTAAGAAGATTGGAAGAAACGGTACCCTTTTATATCCAACACATTATTCATGGATATGTTTTTGGAGTATGTTTTTCCGTCTTCGTGAATGATTAAATGGCTTTCATAGGAAGAGGGACTTGAAGAACCCGGATAACGTTTCAACGTAAACCGGACGAGTTCCATACTGAACGGCAATGTCCGATATTTTTCTCCCTGATTGCTTTGTACAAACATTTGGTCACTTGTTTCTCCTTCCCGCAAGTGAAATATTCCTTCTTCACCGAAAATATGAGATACGAAAGCGCCCAAGAGAATAACAATAAAGGCAATATGTAAAACGATAAATCCTATTTTTCTTTTTTTTAATAGCCGTTTTGATATTGCTACGGCAATAAAATTAAAAACCATTAATAATTGTAATAAAATAAAGAAAGGGGAATAATAAATAAGCATTTGGGCAGTATGAGTCCCCTGATACTTTTCTATAAAAGTAGCCGTTGCGAGTAAAAATATATACAAGATTAATAAATAAATAGTTAACCTATAAGAAGAAATTATTTTTTTCATTTTCTTTTCTTTTGAGCTTTGATATTTAATGCTTCGACTAATAATGAAAATCCGATAGCAAAGTAAATGTAGCCTTTGGGTATTTCTTTTATTTCGGTATCAAATATAACTAAACGGGATAGATGTCCGGCTTCGATTAATAAGGCTACGCTGATCAATATCAAAAAAGATAAAGCTAACATCTGAATGGATGGATGGTCGTTTACAAATTTACTGACGGATCCGGAGAAAACCAGCATAATTACGATTGCAGCCACAATAGCCAAAGTCATAATAGTCATTGCGCCCAATTGACCAAACGTATCGAAACTAACCATACCGACCGCTGTTAATACACTATCTAAAGAAAATACGATATCCAATGCAACTATCTGAAGCGTAATCATGAAAAATGAATTTTTAGATGGTTTAAATTCATTTTCTTCCCTATACTCCAGTTTCTGATGTATTTCGCTTACGCTTTTGTATAGCAGAAATAATCCGCCGGCTAAAATAATGACGCTTTGGCCGGTAATACTGCAATTGACCCATTCCCATGCAATCGTGGCGATGGGTTGAGTCAGTTTCATCAGCAAGGAAATACCGAACAAAAGCAATATACGGGCAATCATCGCCAAGGCAAGCCCTATCGTCCTGCCCTTCTTTTGCTGTTCAGGAGGAAGTTTGTTTGTCATGATAGACAAAAACATGATGTTGTCGATTCCCAAAACAATCTCCAAAAACACTAAAGTCAACAACGCCAACCAAGCGGAAGGCGTCAAAAAGACATTTATTATTTCCATACACTCATTGATATTCAAAAACACGAAATAAACACATTCCACAACAAAGATAATAAAAAACAAAATAAAAATAAAGACCTAATTGTCGCTTTGAATTGCCGGTCGGCGTTACATTATTTGACTTCGCAACCAGGTAACACTTCAATTTCCGGTTGAATAATAACTAATTGTCCATTACTGTTTTCTGCCGATAAAATCATTCCTTTCGATTCAATACCTTTAATTTTGCGAGGGGCAAGATTCGCAATGAAACAGACATTTTTTCCTATTAAATCTTCCGGTTGATAATAAGATGCGATTCCCGAAAGGATTGTTCTTCCTTCCAAGCCATCGTCAATTTTGAATTGCAACAATTTATCCGTTTTGGGTACTTTGATGCAATCCAATACTTTACCTATCCGGATATCCAATCGGGTAAAATCGTCAAAAGCAACGTCGGCTTTGACAGGAACGGTTTTGTATTTTTTTGATTCATTGGCTTTTTTGGAATCCTGCAATTTCTTGATTTGCCTGTCAATTATTTCGTCTTCCATTTTTTCGAACAATAATTCGGGAGTGTTGACAACATGTCCGGTTTCAATTAAATCGACGCGTCCTAATTCTTTCCATTCCCAGCCCTGTTTGTTAATCATTTTTTTGATTTTTTCCGAGGTAAACGGTAAAAAAGGTTCAAAAACGATTGCCAGGTTGGCTGTGATTTGTAAACTGATATTTAGTATTGTTGCAGTACGTTCAGGATCTGTTTTAAACAATTTCCAAGGTTCGGTATCGGTTAAGTATTTATTTCCGATACGAGCCATATTCATTGCTTCTTTTAAAGCTTCGCGAAAATGATAATGATTGAGGTAATTTTCCAGCTCGTTTTTCACTCGTGAAAATTCGTCTAAGGTTTGTTTATCATAGCTCGTTAACTTACCGCAAACGGGGACTTGTCCTCCGAAATATTTTTGAATGAGCACTAAAGCTCTGTTTACAAAATTACCCAAAACGGCTACCAGCTCGTTGTTGTTCCGTGCCTGAAAATCTCTCCACGTGAAATCGTTATCTTTTGTTTCAGGAGCATTCGCCGTTAAAACATAACGCAAAATGTCTTGTTTCCCTGGAAATTCTTCTAAATATTCATGTAACCAAACTGCCCAGTTTCGAGAAGTGGAAATTTTATCGCCTTCTAAATTAAGAAATTCATTGGCAGGTACATTATCCGGCAAAATATATGTACCCTCTGCTTTTAGCATGGATGGAAAAACAATACAGTGAAAAACAATGTTGTCTTTTCCAATAAAATGAACCAATTTAGTCGTTTCGTCTTTCCACCATTTTTCCCATTCGTTGGGCGAATGTTCGATGGTGTTGGAAATATAGCCGATAGGAGCATCAAACCATACATACAGTACTTTTCCTTCGGCATTTTCTATGGGAACGGGAATGCCCCAGTCTAAGTCGCGGCTTACCGCCCGAGGCTGTAATCCCATGTCCAACCATGATTTACATTGTCCGTAAACATTGGCTTTCCATTCTTTGTGTTGCTCTAATATCCATTCTTTTAACCAAGGTTCGTACTTATCTAAAGGTAAATACCAGTGTTTGGTTTCTTTCAAAACAGGAATGCTTCCTGACAAGGTCGATTTGGGGCCGATTAGTTCCAAAGGGCTTAAAGATGTGCCGCAAGTTTCGCATTGGTCGCCATAGGCCTTTTCATTGCCACAATGAGGGCATTTACCGGTAATATAGCGGTCGGCAAGAAATTGTCTGGCTTCTTCATCGTAATATTGTTCGGAAATTTTTTCGATAAATTCGCCTTTATCATATAACTTACGAAAAAAGGCGGCAGCTGTTTTATGATGGATTTCCGATGATGTGCGGGAATAAATATCGAAAGTAATTCCAAAATCTTCAAATGATTTTTTTATGATGGCGTGATAATGATCGACCACTTCTTGGGGCGTGATTCCTTCGGCTTTGGCTTTCAATGCAATAGGGACTCCATGTTCATCCGATCCGCCGATAAAAAGGACTTCTTCTCCTTTCAGGCGTAAATAACGGGCATAGATATCGGCAGGAATATATACGCCGGCTAAATGTCCAATATGAACAGGTCCATTGGCATAAGGTAGCGCCGAAGTAATTAGAGTCCTTTTAAATGTTTTATTCATAATTTCATATCTTCTTAAATGAAAGTGCAAATGTACAAAAAAAAAATTTGCTAGTCTCTAAAAGCCGGATTTTGTTAAAGTAGTTGAATAAATCCATCAATAACCATTCCGAAGACTTAATAGTATCATTTACCTTAGCTGTTACACATACAGAAGCATTTGAATCTGAGTTCGATGTAAGATGTTTCGACTACGCGCCTACAGGCGTGTATATTGAAACAATTGAGGATGTGTCAAAAAAAGTATCCCAAAGAGATTTTCAAATTGCGGGTGCAAGGGACCGGTACGCCGTCCATGTCTTGGGTCTCGTTCCATTTTTTCGTATCGATTATTTCGTTCATCCCTAAGTCATAAGCTCCGGTTAATTGAATCCTGCCGAATTGAAATCCCCCCATGAATGAAAAGCCATAATCAAGTCGGCTATAATATCCTCCGTCAAAAGTTTTTTTGCTCCCATATACTCCATAAGCCGCATATGCGCCTGCTCCTAAAAGAATATCTCCCTCCGGCGCTACGGTTATTTTATATATCAGGTGAACCGGTAATTGCAGATAACACAAGTCATCCGCAAACGATTCATTCTCTCCTTCCTCATTCTCTCTTTTCCCCTTGTCGCCCTGCAACGAAAAGAGGAGTTCGGGTTGAAGAAAAAAGCGGTTTTGCGACAGGTTTATTTGACACATTAATCCCGCGTGAAAATTTGCGATTTGCTCTTGTGTAAACCACACAGTATCATCTTTCAATTGCACATATAGATTAGTTGTGCCGTCAGGTAGTGCTCGTCTTTATCCATTCGGCCTACTTCTTCCGATACGCCTTCAAACATCGTAAGGGGCAATATTTCTTATAAATTCAGCCATTTGCTTTTAATAATATTTTCAGGAAACAAAAATACAAAATTTATAGTTTTCCGCCCGAAAAAACAAGAAATAATTATCACCAAGATACTTTATTTCCAATTATTTATTTTTTAACTTTTTTCTCCCCGAACCGCTATGCTTTTTTATTACTTTTGTGCGGTAAAAAATGAATCATGAAACAACAAATCATTCGCTCTTCCCTGATAGAAAAAGATTTAGCCAGGCTTTTGGATGAATGGAAATACGACGGTTTGTTTCTTTTAACCGACGAGAACACAGACAAAATCTGTTTTCCCTTGATTGAAAAGATACCTGAGATTCAGCGTGCTAAAAAGTATTGCATCGCTTCGGGGGATCATCATAAAAACATCGAAACTTTATCTGCCGTTTGGAAATTCCTTACCGAAAACGGCGCTAATCGGAAATCGCTCCTGATTAATTTGGGCGGAGGAATGTTGACCGATTTAGGTGGATTTGCCGCAGCTACCTTCAAACGGGGAATCCGTTTTATCAATATCCCTACAACGCTTTTGGGCGCTGTCGATGCGGCTGTCGGCGGAAAAACAGGGATTAATTTCAGGGGATTAAAAAACGAAATCGGCGTTTTTGCCTCAGCTATCGCCGTGTTGATCGACGCCGATTTTTTCAAAACGCTCGACCGCGCCAACCTGCTTTCCGGTTATGCCGAAATGTTGAAACATGCGTTGTTGACGTCGGACGCCGCAAATCCGAAAGTAAGAAAACAAGGTTTTATGTCTCTACTACAGATGGATATGGAAAATTTGAATTATCCCAAACTAAATGACTTATTGTTCGAATCCATATTAGTCAAAGAACGGATTGTGGAGGAAGACCTTGCCGAACAGGGAATTCGTAAAGCTTTGAATTTAGGACATACTTTTGGGCATGCTTTCGAAAGTTTATCCCACGAATTAAAAAAACCTGTTTTACATGGCTATGCCGTAGCATGGGGCATCGTTTGCGAACTTTATCTTTCTTTTATTAAATTAGGATTCGACAAAGACATTTTGTTAAAAATCGCTTATTTTGTCAAAGAAAACTATGGCGTTTTTACTTTCGATTGCCACCAATATTCCCGATTACACGAATTGATGCAACACGATAAGAAAAATGAATCGGGAAATATCTGCTTTACCTTGCTAAAGGCGATAGGAGCAATCGAAATTAATCAAACGGCCGGTCTAAAAGAAATTGACGAAACACTCGATTTTTATTGCGATTTTTTCCATATATAATTAAATACAGGGCAACCGCACCCCAATTTCTGTCATCACAAATAAAGTAGATGTTTTCGATATTCCGGATTGCGTCCTTATCATCTACATTAAGAATGGATTATCGCTTTTCTTTTATGAAAAATACGGACATTGAACCCAAAACCAACAATATACCTGCCAACACGAGCATATTTATTTGTGAACTATTTACTAAAGAAAATAACCAACCGCCAACAAGAGCTGCTATAATTTGAGGCAAGCAAATAGTTCCGTTGAACAAACCTAAATAAGCGCCCATATTTTTTCCTGAAAGAGCATTAGTCAATATCGTAAACGGCAAAGCCAACATAGCCGCCCAAGCACATCCGATAAGCGAGTAAGAAATGAATAGCAGATATTGATCGTGGATAAATACGGTAGAAATAAAACCGGTAGCTCCTAATAATAAGCTAATTAAATATATTTTTTTATATGATTTAAACAAGGGAATAAGCATTGCCCAAAGTACCGATCCTATGGCTTGTACGGCAAACAGAACGCCTACCCAATTTCCGGCTTCTTGATATGCTGGAGAATTTACATCGGTTGTTCCCCACACATTTCCGGCAATCGCACCATTGGTATAGGTCCACATATACATGAATGCCGCCCAACAAAAAAATTGAACCAAGCCTACCGTCCAAAAAACTTTTGGCGCTTTTTTCAGTAACGTAATGAAATCTGATTTTTCTTTTCCGACAGGATCTTCCTCTATTCCGTGAAATTGCGCATATTCGTGCGGAGGCATTTCTTTTACTTTGACCACGGTGTAAATAACGCACAGAATCAATATTACAGCGCCTATATAAAATGAATAAATAACCGAATCGGGAATAATTCCTTGTTCAGACAAGTTCGAAATTCCAATCCAAGTGAAAATATACGGAAAAAGAAACCCAATTACACTTCCGGCGTTACATAAAAAACTTTGCACCGAATAGGCCAATCCCTTTTGTTTTTCGTTTACCATATCGCCAACCATCATTTTGAACGGTTGCATAGCCATATTGATTGATGTGTCAAGAAACATCAACGTAATAAGTCCGAAAATCATAGCGCTACCGGCAAGCATATTGAAACTGCCGGCATTGGGTAATAAACACATGACAATAACGGCAAGCAAAGCACCGACAAATAGGTAGGGAATCCGGCGGCCAAACCGGGTCCATGTCCGATCGCTCAACGTGCCGACGATCGGTTGTACAATAATACCCATCAATGGAGGAAAAATCCAGAAATAACTCAGGTTGTGCGGGTCGGCGCCAAGAGTGGCAAAAATGCGGCTAATATTAGCGCTTTGTAGGGAATAGGCAATTTGTACGCCAAAAAATCCGAAACTTAAATTCCAGATTTGTCCGAATGTAAGCGATGGTTTTTGTCTCATGGTGTTAAATAATTAAGTAAAACAATGCACAAAATATATGCGAAAATCTTTTATTTCCAGGGCTATTTTTTAAATTAAAAATTCAAATACAACGCCGATTCCGGGCCCATATTAAATAATAAATCAATTATGCTCAGATTGGCTCGGAATCCAAATTTATTTTCAAATACTTGATAATAGGGTTTCAAATCTTTTATACAAGCTTCTTTTTTGGGATGAATAACGTCCCGAAAATCCGAATTTTTCTCAGAAGGAATAATATATTCGTTCGAATAAGAAACGGAAGGAGAAATATCCAGAAGCGAACAAACCAATTCCCGTAGAGCTTCGTTGAAATCAAATAAAAATCCTTGCGGTTTTTCGTAAAAAGGGCGAAAGGCGTCGGCGTAATACTCAAAGAACGGCGTTGAATTATAAGATGAAACAATGGCGTTCCAATGTAAATGCCGCCAATTACCGTGCTCCGCAATACGAATGTCGCGCGTCAAACATTTTCGCGCATCCGGCTTGATAACCGGAATACTCAACGTTTGTATTCCGTTGGCAGTAGCAATAATGCAACGGTTGCGGTAAGTTTGTTTGATGTAGTTATCCTCTTTTTCAATAACTATCCGGACGCTATTACTCATCTGTATGTAATATTCGACAGGCGCCAAATATGCCGACGATAAAATAACCGTTTGTCCGGAAAGCATTTTATTGGTTTTTTACTAACCTAAACAGACGTTCAAAACGAATTTTCCCATCAAACAGTCCCCGATCTTTGTCTATCGACATCCAGATCAATATCGGTTGTCCTACTATATGGTCTTCCGGCACAAATCCCCAGCAGCGCGAATCCAAGGAATTATGGCGGTTATCGCCCATCATAAAATAATAATCGTATTCGAAGGTATAGCTATTAGCAGGAGTTCCGTTGATGTAAATTTTATTTTCGCTACAACGTAGTGTTTTCCCTTCGTAATTGACTATACAACGGGTATATAAAGCTAAATTTTTATCGTTGAGGACAATTGTTTCTCCTTTTTTAGGAATCCAGAGAGGGCCAAAATTGTCCCGCGTCCAACCGGTATTATAGTGGTAAGGATATGTATCGCCGTCCTCAAAATCAGGTTCAATACGTATGGATCTAGCCCATCCGTTCTTTTTAATAAGGTTGACCGCATCTTGCGTTAAAGGAATCCGGTAAACCGGATTGTAACGTCCATTTTCGTTTTTTGATATTCCTAAGTTATCAAAATCGCTTTGTGTATATATGCCTTCCTTGAGAAGAAAGCGGTCGTCCTTGCTAACGTCTAATTGCCGGAATTGTTTTTCCGTGAAAAACGCACCCTGGGTTTCTACGAAATAATTGAATTGAACTTTTTTAGGCGCAGGTGAAAGCTTTCCATTAATATAAACTTGATTATCTATAATTTGTAAAGAATCGCCGGGCAAACCGACGCAACGTTTCACATAATTTTCTCTTCTATCGACCGGACGATAAACAATATCGCCAAAAATTCTTTTATCGGTATTTACTCTTTCCCAACCGTTTCGGTATACTAATTCATGATAATCGGAATTTTGGGCTTTAAGGGCGACCGTATCCCCTGCGGGGAAATTAAAGACGACAATATCGTTCCGTTTAATAGATCCTAATCCTTTCAAGCGTTTGTATTTCCAATAGGGCCAATGACTGTACGACCGGATATTCAGAAAAGGAAGCGTATGATGGGTTAAAGGGAATGCAAGGGGCGTATTGGGAACTCTTGGACCGTAGCTCAGTTTATTCACAAAGAGATAGTCGCCTACCAGCAGCGTTTTTTCCAAAGAAGAACTTGGTATTTTATACATTTGGAAAATAAAAATATTAATGAAATAAACCGCTATCAATGCAAAAATGATAGTGTCCGCCCAATCGGCAATCACTCGTAAGGTTTTATTTTTCGATTCTTTCCATCCGCTCCAAGGAATAAATTTGGAAATGTAGATATCAAAAATGACAATTTCTCCAAATAAAAGCCAGTAATTATTATCCCAAATAGTAAATGCAAGATATAAAATACTTACAATGGCAAATTTAATCCATTTAGTTTTTTTTGCACGAAGAATACGTTCCTTAACCGTTCCTCTGAATTTTGTGTTCGTTGCGTTCGCTTCCGTTTTACCCATGATATTTTAATTAATTAAAATCCAACATATTATTCATCGACAAGAATCCTTTTTTCCCTTTTACATATTCGGCTGCCAAAACGGCGCCTAGCGCAAAGCCTTTCCTGCTTTTGGCTTCGTGTTTAATATGGATGATATCGGCGTCCGACTCATAAATGATTTCATGAATGCCGGAAATTTCTCCTTCTCTTTTACTGTGAATCAACAAATCATCATCGTTGCCTTCCAAGGCCTCTTTCCACTGCTTTTTTCGATCAATATTTTCCAGAATACTTTCGGCTAATGTGATTGCAGTACCGCTGGGCGCATCCAATTTATGCATATGATGCGTTTCTTCCATTTGTACTTCGTAAGAAGGAAAGTGATTCATTATTTTAGCTAAATAATTATTAAGAGCAAAGAAAATATTGACCCCTATACTATAATTAGACGCATAAAAAAAGGTTTTATTATATTGTTTACATATTTTTTTTACCTCGTCCAAATGTTGCAACCATCCCGTAGTTCCGGTTACTACCGGAATGTTCCGGTCAAAGCATTTTTGGTAATTGGAAAAAGCGTTTTGCGGTTGGGAAAATTCGATAGCTACTTCTGCAGAAAGAAATTCTGGAGAATCAAAATCTTCCAAATTTTTGATATCAATAATCGAAACGATTTCATGTCCTCTGTTTCGGGCGATTTTTTCAATTTCACGTCCCATCTTGCCATAACCTATTAGTGCAATTTTCATAAATTCCGTTTTTAATTTACCCCGGTATAAAAAATAAAGAGTCTATTTAATAGTTTATATATGCATTGATTTTCAGATATTTATAATTTATGTATATAAAACTGAAAAGATTTAGGCGCTATCCCTCAATAACTCATACATTTCAACATTTAATCATCTGATTTTATGTTACATGAAATTAAAAAATGCATGATTTATTCGATGACGACTCCTTAATTCAATCCTATATAAAATTGCGTAAAGATAGTGAATTTTTTTTACAAATTCGCAATCGGTTTGAATTTTGGAACCAAGATTTTCATGATACACCAAGCTATTAAATAAGCGAATGCGCAGAATATAAAAAGTAAGGTATAACCAATCTCTTTATACCCTAAATCGGCGTAGTATTTGAATACATGGCCGGCTACCTGCGAAACTAAGATTCCCCCCAAACCTCCGGCCATTCCTCCGATTCCGGTAACGGAACCTACTACTTTTTTGGGGAACATATCCGAAACGGTTGTAAAAATATTAGCCGACCATGCCTGATGAGCCGAAGCGCCTATGCCTATTAATACAATTGCCCACCAAAAACTATAAGTTCCCAGATACTGAGTTGCTAAAACAAATAACGGGAATAAGGCAATTATCAGCATGGCTTTCATTCTGCCGGCATAGGGGTTCATACCTTTGTTGATAAAAAACAAGGGAAAAGCGCCTCCGCCTATACTTCCCACCATTGTCATACTATATAAAACCGCCAAAGGAACTGCCATTTGTTCGACTGTCATCTCGTATTGCGTTTTGAGAAAATCGGGTAGCCAAAACAGAAAGAACCACCATACGCCGTCGGTCAGGAATTTACCGATAGTAAAAGCCCACGTTTGTTTATAAGTTAAAAGTTTACCCCATTCGATATACCAAGGAGGCGTACTTTTTTCTTTGATGGGTTTGATGCTATCTTCTTTATCGCTGAGGATATAATCCAACTCTGCTTGTTTGATCCGGGCTTTTTCCAACATCTTCCGAGGCGTTTCGTATAACCAGAACCAGAATATCAGCCAGAGAAAGCCAATAGCGCCTATAATGATAAAAGCCATTTGCCATCCCCAGAATTTAGCAATAAAAGGCACCGTAAGCGGAGCTAAAATAGCTCCGATATTCGAACCGGAATTGAATATTCCTGTTGCTAAAGCCCTGTCTTTTTTAGGAAACCATTCGGCTGTAGTTTTTATGGCTGCAGGAAAGTTTCCCGATTCGCCAAAGCCCAAAATCCCCCGCCAAAGCATAAAGCCGGCGGTTCCTCTCGATAAGGCGTGACCCATAGCGCCGATACTCCATATAATAATGGACCATGCATAACCTTTCTTTGTGCCCAGCCAATCGATGAAACGACCGGCGAAAAGCAAGGATATCGCATAAGTAAATTGAAAGAAACTGGTAATATTTGCATAATCGACGTCGGTCCAGTTGAAGGTAATTTCCAATTCGGATTTTAATAAACTAAAAACTTGCCTGTCTAAGTAATTAATTGTAGTAGCAAAGAATAGTAATGCACATATTGTCCAACGGTATTTACCTATTTTGTCGTTAATTCCATTGAGTGTATTCATCGTAGTTTTTTATTTAGCGCCTGACTTTATTAATGATGTTTAATGTTTTCATACATATTCCGGTGATTTCCTTCCAATCTTCGGATGCGATTGCATCTTTCGGAAAAAGATTAGAGCCTATACCGACACAAGTAACTCCCGCGTCGAACCAAGCTTTCAGGTTAGCTTCATCCGTATTTACGCCTCCCGTCACCATCAATAGCGACCAGGGCATGGGCGCTTTCAATCCTTTCACAAAATGAGGGCCTAAAGCGTCGCCGGGGAATACTTTGCATAAGTCGCAACCGGCTTCTTGGGCAAATCCTATTTCCGAAACCGAACCGCATCCCGGTATATAAGGAATCAACCGACGATTGGCTACTTTAGCAATGTCGGGATTAAACAAAGGTCCAACAATGAAATTGGCGCCTGATTGAATATACATAGATGCAGATGAAGCGTCTATAATAGAACCTATTCCCAATATTAAACCGGAACATTCTTTATCGACGAATTTGCTTAATTCGGCAAATATTTCATGTGCAAATTCGCCTCGGTTAGTAAATTCAAAAACTCTTACTCCGCCTGCATAACAAGCTTTTACTACGTTCGTTGCAATTTTGGCATTCGAGTGATAAAATACCGGAATCATACCGGTGACAGACATTGCTTCAAGAACTTGTAATTTGTTGTATTTTGCCATAATCCGGTTATCTTGAAACGCGACCGGAACCGTCGCCCTTTATTAATTGTTCTACTTCTGCTATCGTTGCCAGATTAAAATCGCCGGGGATGGTATGTTTCAAAGCGGAAGCCGCTACGGCAAAATCCAAAGCCTTTTGGTCGTTGTTCGGAAAAGAAATTAAGCCGTAAATCAATCCTCCCATGAAGGAATCGCCTCCACCCACCCTGTCCACAATATGGGTAATATCGTAACACTTGGACTGATACAATTTTCCGTTTGCATACAAGCATCCTCCCCATGTATTATGATTGGCATTGATAGAGCCGCGCAAAGTTATAATTATTTTTTTTGCTCGTGGAAATTTATTCGTCAATTGCTTACAAACCGATTCGAAATTTCCGGCATTTACGTCGCCTCCTGTAGGCGAAACATCAAACCCTTCGGGTTTGACGCCGAATATTTTTTCGGCCTCTTCTTCGTTTCCCAAGATAATATCACAACCTTTCACTAAATCGGGCATGATTTCGGATACCGTTTTACCGTATTTCCAGAGATTTTTGCGGTAATTCAAATCGCAAGAAACGGTGATTCCCATTTCATTGGCAATCCGAATAGCTTCCAAACATGCATCGGCTGCACTCTGCGACAAAGCGGGCGTAATACCTGTCCAATGAAACCATTGGGCATTTTTAAATACTTCTCTCCAGTTCACCATTCCCGGCTGTATTTCGGCAATTGCCGAATGGGCGCGGTCGTAAACCACTTTGGAAGCGCGGGCTACAGCCCCTGTTTCCAGGAAATAAATACCTACCCGCACGCCTCCGCGAATAATGTTCTGAGTTCCTACATTGTACTTACGTAATTCGGAAATACACCACTCGGCGACGTCATTATCGGGTAAACGGGTAACAAAATCCGTGGAAATTCCGTAGTTGGATAAAGAAACGGCTACATTCGCTTCACCTCCGCCAAAGGAAGCGTTTAAACCGGTGGATTGAATAAACCGTTGATAACCGGGAGTTGCCAGACGAAGCATGATTTCGCCGAAAGTTACTACTTTTTTCATACTACTTTTTGTAAATTAAGAATTATATAATATCCGTATTCATTAGAAATTAAAATATTTACTTGCATTATTATACGATATATCTTCCACCAATCGACCGAGAAAAGGTAACTCCGATGAAGGCAACAAACCTTGTTCGACGTCGTTTCCAATAAGATTACATAATATCCGACGAAAATATTCGTGACGTGTGTAAGACAGGAAACTCCGCGAATCGGTCAACATGCCGACAAACCGGCTCAATAAACCCAAGACAGATAAGGAGTTCAGTTGTGCTTCTATGCCAAACATTTGGTCGAGGAACCACCAACCGGAGCCAAATTGTATTTTCCCTGCGACGGGTCCTTCTTGAAAATTTCCAATCATAGTTGCGATCATCGCATTATCGCGTGGATTGAGATTGTAAAGAATGGTTTTTGTCAATTGCTCTTTACTGTCTAATTTATCTAAGAATTTTGCAAGCTGATGAGCCGTATTCGAGTCGGCAATCGAATCAAATCCGGTGTCTACGCCTAATTTTTTGAATATCCGTGAATTGTTGTTCCGTATTACTCCGTAATGGAACTGTTGTATCCAACTTTTTTCCCAGTCCATTTTACTCCCTTCGTAAAGTACCGCCGATTTATATTTTAGGATTTCTTCCGGACTTAATTGTTTTCCATCGTACACTTTTCTGAAAAGTGCGTTAATTTCGGATTCCGTATAATCGTCTGCATAAAATTTTTCGAATCCGTGGTCGGAAAGTTTACATCCCACTGTGGCAAAAAAATCATGCCGGACTTTCAGAGCTTGAAGTAAATCGTCAAAATTATGGATGGTTACTCCGGAAACTTCGGAAAGTTTATCTATATAGACCCGATAATCTGCGGGATTTTCTACAGCCATGGCTTTGTCGGGACGCCATGTGGGTAAAACTTTTATAGGAAAGCCTTCTTTTTTTAAAGCAACATGAAATTCTAAGGAATCAATGGGCTCATCGGTCGTACAGACCACTTGTACATTATACTTTTTCATCAATCCGCGAGCGCTGTATTCGGGCGTTTGTAACAAGGCGGTACAATGTTCGTAAATTTTCTTGGCGGTTTCCGGTTTCAACAATTGATTGACGCCAAAAGCCGTTTTCAATTCCAAATGTGTCCAATGATACAATGGATTACGCATGGTATAAGGAACTGTTTCCGCCCATTTTTCAAACTTTTCCCAATCAGAAGTATCATTTCCGGTGATAAACTTTTCATCAATACCGTTTGTACGCATAGCTCGCCATTTGTAATGGTCGCCCTCCAACCAAATTTGTCCCAGATTGTTGAATTGCCTGTTTCGTGCAATTTCTGCTGTTTTTAAATGACAGTGATAATCAATAATGGGTTGTTTCTTCGCGTGTTCATGATAAAGTTGTTTTGCCGTTTCTGTCTGCAAAACGAAATTATCATCTAAAAATGCTTTCATACGTGAATAATTTGTTTTTTAAAAGTCGTATGGAACTCGCATGATTTTTATTATCATGAACTTAGGTGATTTAACAAAAATCATACTTCGTTTCATATATTGATAGTTATTTTTGCCTAAGGATACAAATTATTTTTTAACTACGTATATACCAATAGATAGCTTTAGCAAAAACCGATAAACTCTACATATGGATATAATTAAGAACCGTAGGGTATTAATTCATTTGTATCAAAAACAACAAAGGTAGTTAGTTTAAGTTGATTAAACAACAATAAGCAATTTTTTTGTTATTTGATTCAAGAAGCTTGTAGATTAGCTATTTATTGAAATGGAAAAGTTATTATCTGTAATTCTATTAATATCCTGATAGATTTGTTCTACAAGCGTTCCGTCAAGTACCCGGCAAGACTGAACGCTGCCGCCGAATCTTTCAATGCTAAAATCAAAGCCTTCAGAGCCGAACTCAGAGGCGTACTCGACATCCCCTTCTTCCTGTTCAGACTCTCAAAACTCTATGCCTAAGATTATAATAATCGAACTAAATCCAATCCCACTACATCAGGATAATATGTTATTCCACAAACACAGGGTTTTGCAAGTAAGCTTACTTGAATCTACCGAAGCGTATTTTTACGATTTTTTTCTTGTTTTTTCCCTATTTTTTTCTAATTTTGCAAAAATGTTATCCGGAGCTAATCGTTATTTATCAAACTAAATTTTGAAAAAAAATGTCCTTAAGTATAGAATTTTTGCTGCTGTTTCTGTCTATCCTCTTTTTAATAAGTCTATTTGCAACTAAAGCCGGCGCGCGTTTTGGGGTTCCGGTATTGTTACTTTTCCTGGGGGTAGGTATGTTGTTCGGTACCGATGGACTGGGTTTTGAATTTCATAATTATCAAGTAGCGCAAGCGATTGGTACAGTAGCGCTTTGCATTATTTTGTTCTCCGGAGGATTAGACACAAAGCGCCAAGATATAAAACCCGTAATAGGGCAAGGAATTATCCTGGCTACAGTAGGCGTATTGCTAATGGCTCTGATTACGGGGATTTTTATTTATTACCTTACGCAATATTTTTTCCCGTCCATTACTTTATCTTTTTTAGAGTCTTTGCTGCTGGCTTCCATTATGTCGTCTACCGATTCGGCTTCGGTATTTTCCATTTTAAGAGGGAAAGGAGTCCGGTTGCAAAAAAAATTGCGCCCGTTATTGGAATTGGAGAGTGGGAGTAACGACCCCATGGCCTATTTGCTAACGATCATATTGATACAATTGATAAGCAGTTCGGGTAGCGGAACTCCGGAATATGGTAAGGCTATTATTGATTTTCTTTTACAATTTACTATCGGTGGTTTAGCCGGATTCTTTCTTGGGAGAATAGGGGTATGGTGCATCAATAAAATCAATTTGGCAAATGATTCGTTTTACCCGGTATTAATCTTTACATGTGGAATCTTCATTTTTTCATTTACCCATTTCATCAAAGGCAATGGTTATTTAGCCGTTTATATTGGGGGATTGGTAATCGGAAATGCCCGGATAATACACAAACGTTCTTCTATCCGGTTCTTTGATGGTTTAGCGTGGATTAGTCAAATAATTATGTTCCTTACTTTAGGATTATTAATTAATCCTAAAGACTTGTGGCCGGTGGCTTTGGTAAGCGTTCTCATTGGTATTTTCATGATTATAGGAGCAAGACCATTAACTGTTTTCATTTCTTTGTCTCCTTTTTATAAAATGAAATTCAAAGAAAAAATTTTCATTTCGTGGGTAGGATTACGCGGCGCCGTACCGATCATTTTTGCTATCCTTCCATTGGCGGCAAGATTGGAAAATGCTCACTTGCTATTTAATATTGTTTTCTTTATTACTTTGCTTTCCTTATTGGTTCAAGGAACTTCATTAACCCGGTTTGCGCAATGGTTGAATTTGACGAAAATAGAAGAAGACAAAAGTACTTTTCAAGATTTTGATGTAGAATTTTCGGAAGACATCAAATCAACCATGACCGAAATTGTATTAACCAAAGCGATTTTGTCTCATGGAAATCTTTTAATGGATATTCCCTTACCCGATCAAACTTTAGCCGTAATGGTGAAAAGAAACGCTCAATATTTTATTCCCAAAGGAAATACCGAATTACATCCCGGCGATAAATTGCTGGTAATAACCAACGATGAAAATGCTTTGATCGAAACATACAAAAACTTAGGGATAAATAATTACCGGTTACGGCGAAATTGATAATCCATCATTTTGTAACACTCCTAAATTTTCTTCGTTATTATTAGAAACGAGGTTTCATCGATCGTTATTCTCAAAAAATGGTTAAATTGAAACAATATAATATCATAAACAGGTGTATAAAAGGAGATTGTAAGGCACAAATGCAATTATATACTGCTTTTTATAAAATGGTTTATAATAGTTGTTTCCGAATTCTCCGCGACAAAGAAGATGCTGAAGATGCTATGCAGGAAAGTTTCATTAAGGCGTTTTCCCACCTCGGCAAATATGAGAAAAAGATACCGTTCGAAGCATGGATCACCCGGATCGCTATAAATACGTCTATTGACAAACTTAGGGAAGATAAATTGGAATTTGTGGCTTATGATCAGTTCTTATTGAATGATTTCGAAGATAGCCAAGACGAAGATGAATGGGAACAGACCCAAGAAAAAGTAATCCGGGTAAAATCGGCTATCGAAAAACTCCCAAACACAAGCCGGATTATTATTTCTCTTTATTTAATAGAAGGTTATGATCACGAAGAAATCGCTCAAATCTTGAAAATTCAACCCGGCACAGTCCGGATACAATATATGAGAGCTAAACAACAATTAGTCAAACTTATTAATCAAGTATAAATATTATGGAAGAATGGAGAAATTATATCAAAGAAAATCGAGCTATTTTTGATGATCAAGAGCCGGGAGAAGGTCATTGCAAACGTTTTGAAGAACGCTTAGACAGCTTTGCCCGAAACAATAAACATAAGCGGACGTTGGGAATAAAACCTGTCAAGGTTTTTTCCATTGCCGCATCGGTTATCGTTTTTGTTTACATAGGAATCCAATTCTTTTTACCATCGAAAGACGCCGGGGAAGGTTTATTGGTTGGACAAAGCCCTGCAAACGAATTTATTACAACCAATAATTTTTATAAAGAACAAATGAAAGAACAAATAGCTTCCATCCAATGCAAATTATCTGCAACCGATAGACAAAACCGCAGTCAATTGGAAGAAGATTTGCAAAGTATTTTGGATGAAAATAATCGTTTTACCTTGAAAATTCAAAATATAGAAAATGAAGAATTGGCCTTGTTCTATTTAGTAAAATACTACAGAACCAATTTGCGTACCCTCCACTTCATTAATAATAAATTAGGAAAATATGTCGAATGTTAAAATGTAAATAAAATGAAAAAGTATTTTTTATTAATCGGCTTTTGCTGCCTGGCAGTTTTTCGGTTGAATGCAGAAGCTTCTTCGAGAATAGAGAGTAAAAGTTTTTCAAACGTGAAAGAGATTCGCTTCGACCAGGTTTTAGGCGATATTGTAGTTAAGGAGTCGGATTCCCAACAAACTCAATTGGAAATCCATTATTACGACGGGAAAAAAAAGAAACCGGACTGTCGTATTTCTATACATAATAACATACTGTATATAAGGACAATACTTCCAGAAAAACGGAAAAATGAAAAAATTAAAATCAATTATATCATTGCCATTCCGCGAGGTATTGCTCTATCGGTCGATCTTGAATATGGAAATATTGAAATAAACGATGCTTTTTATGGCGATTTTAAGGCTAAACTGGCTTACAGCGAATTGGAAGCGAAGGCATTTGTTAATACGCAACCTTCCATTTCCTGTAAATACGGCAAGATAGAAATAAGGAGCGTTGAAGATTTGACTCTGAAGACGGAATATTCGGAAGTAGAAATTGATAAAGCTGGAAAATTGGAACTCAAGTCAAAATATACCAATTATAGAGTTAAAACCGTTCAGACTATTCTACCGGGAAGTTATGCGAAATACGGCGTTTTTAAAATCGGTTCGATAAATACAATAAATATAGAATTGGATTATGTCGATTTGTTTATTGATACCGTTGAAAAAAAGATGGACGTAAAATGCGCCTATTCGGAAGTGGAAATCAAAACTACTTCGAAACAATTGAAAGATGTCAATTTAAATGGTTCTTATTCGGACTTGTCGATTAAACTTCATCCGGAATTATCAGCCGTTTTTGAAATTGATCTTGTTTACGGCGACTTAATTATCTCCAGAAATCACGAGGTAAAATACAAGGTTTCGGAAGAGCAGAATGGCCGGATAGAGAAAAAAGGCACAATAGGTAGTAAATCGCCTTCCGCTCATATTATCGTTTCCAATCAATACGCGGATGTAAACATCAAATAAAATATTTATCAATCTAAAATAATTCTAAAAATGAAAACAAAAGGTTTATTGTTCATTATTTGTATATTTGTACTGGCTATATCTGCTTGTTCGGCAATTGTCGTAAAAGAAAGCCGCAATCTGGATTCATTCAATAAGATAAAAGTTGAATCAGGTATTGACATTTATTTTTCACAACAAAATTCGCAACGTATTGAAGTGGAAGCTAGCGATGAGATTATAAAAAAAATCATTACTGAAGTAATTGGAGATGAACTTATAATTAAGCGAGAAAACAATAAAAAAGGAATTACATTCAATCGTAACAGTCATAGAGTGAAAGTATATGTTTTTGCTCCGGCTATTAATAATGTGAATCTTTCCGGCGGCTCGGATTTTTTTGCGGCTAAGGTGAAATGCGAGGGTTCTTTCAAAATACAGGCTTCGGGAGGTTCGGATGTTAATATCGATCAATTGGCTGTTTCAGGCTCTACTGATGTTTCCGTATCCGGCGGTTCGGATTGTAGAATAAATGACTTGGATACAAAGAATTGCTCTTTTTCTGCTAGTGGCGGGAGCGATTTGGATATCCATTTGGTGTCTGCTGACAATGCGTCCGTTTCGGCTTCGGGCGGTTCGGATATCAAATTAAGCGGGACAGCTAGCGATGTATCTGTTTCGACTTCGGGCGGCTCGGATGTTTATGTAAAGAATTTGAATTACAATAATATCGTTACAAATAAATCCGGCGGAAGCGATATTTATCAGTAATTTTCATATTTATCAAATTATTTTTTGTATTTTTGAAACGTATTTTTACCACAAGGAATATTGCCATAGTATGGCTGAAATAAAGATGTTTCTTGTGGTAAATTATTGATTTAGAATAAATATGTCAAAAATATTCCGGTTAGTCGCTACATTTCTAGTTCTCTTTGCGTTGTCAATCTTTGCTCAAAAGAATGAAAAAGAAGAACAAATTGTCAAAAGCTATTTTGATTCTTTGAAAACAGACGAGAAAGCAATTTATTCTCCTAATGATTTGATGGCGGCTGCCGCGCTTTGGCTGTTAAACACACCTTACGCAGCCGGTATTTTGGAGAAAAATGCAGAAGAAGATTTAGTGGTTAATTTACAGGAATTGGATTGCATGACTTTTGTTGAAAATTGCCTTGCTATGAGTCGTTCGGCACAATACCCCAATCCCGATTACGATTATTTTATCAGGGAATTAAAAAAGATACGTTATCGAAACGGCCTTATTCAAGGTTATACATCTCGGCTGCACTATACAAGTGATTGGATTTATGACAATGCCGCTAAAGGAGAAATTGAAGACGTCACTTACGCCTTAGGCGGGAAAAAGTTCAAACCTAATGTATATTATATGTCTTCCCATCCCGATTTGTATCCCGCCCTAATAAAAAATCAACAGGATATGGAAGTTATAATTGAAATAGAAAAACGAATTAACCGGCGAAACAATTATTATTACATTCCTCGCAACGAAATAGGAGACAAGACCTCCTTAATAAAAAGCGGCGATATTATCTGTTTTACAACCGAATTACCCGGGTTAGATATCTCCCACATGGGAATCGCTTACTGGCATAAAGGACAATTGAGTTTTATCCACGCTTCTTCCAAGGCCAAGAAAGTGATAATAGAAACGGAGTCGATCGGCGATTATTGCCGTCGAAACAAAAGCAATACCGGAATTATTGTACTCAGGGAATTATCTGTAAATGTAAATAATGAACAATAAGAGAATATTTTATTATAAATAACAACAAAATGGAAACAGTAAAAACGACTTATTTAGGAAATCTTCGCACAGAAGCCATTCATCTTCAATCCAGTACAAAAATTATTACCGATGCGCCTACCGATAATCACGGCAAAGGAGAAGCTTTTTCTCCTACCGATTTATTTGCCGCCTCGTATGCAAGCTGTGCTTTGACTATTATAGGTATAGCAGCAAATACACATGGGTTTAACATAGACGGAACCGTTGTAAAAACATCAAAAATAATGGGCGAAAATCCTCGTCGAATCGTGGAATTAATTGTGGAATTTTCTTTTCCTCATAATAATTATAACGAGAAAGAACGTAAAATTATTGAAGCTGCCATGAAAGGTTGCCCTGTAGCTAATAGTCTTCCTGCGGAATTAAAAATTACTCGTACTTTGAAATTTGGAGGATAAATATCGTCCGATAATGGCAGTGAATTTTACGAACAGAAGCAGATAGCCAGACAATTAAACGCTAATTACTATTTTGCTCAACCCTATTCTTCGTGAGAAATAGGGCAGAACAAATATGCAAACGGATTAATACGACAATATATACCTAAAAAAACAGTCATTTACCCATTATGATGACGATTTTATCAAAAAACATTCAGCATAAAATCAATCGAAGATCAAGAAAATCGCTTAATTTAGAAATAAACAAGCCTGTTGCATTACTTACTTGAATCTTCTTTGTAAAATTTCAATTATAATTCTTTGGAAATTTAGTAAAAAGCCCGTATCTTTGCATCGCTTTTTCAAAAAGAACAGGATTGTCCCATGGTGTAGTGGTAGCACATCTGATTTTGGTTCAGCCAGCCTAAGTTCGAGTCTTGGTGGGACAACAAGTTTTGTTAAACGTCTGATATTCAGTAATTAAGTTTCGGTGTTTTTTCTTACTGTTCTCTTATTTTTTATTTGCCAGCATTTGTTGTAATTTTTCGGCAGAAATATTCATGTATAGCTGCCCTGTTTCTGCCATAGATATTTTCCCGGTTTCTTCCGAAACGATGATTATTTTAGCATCTGTTTCTTCCGATAGACCCAGAGCAGAACGATGACGTAATCCTAATTGTTTGGGAATATCGTGTCGTTGCGAAACAGGTAAGATGCAAGCTGCAGCTTTGATTTTTTTTCCGACGATAATCATTGCGCCGTCGTGCAAAGGACTGTTTTTGAAAAAAATATTTTCTATCAAGCGAGCGCTGATATTAGCATTTAGAAGTTCGCCGGTTACAACAAAAGTATCTAACGGAATATTTTGCTGGATAGCGATTAAAGCCCCTTCTTTTCGCTTGGACATATCCATAGCAGCCATCACAATAGGCATAATGTAAGAAATATCTTCTTCTACATCGGTTTTACCTCTGGGTTTGAATATATTGGTTATAAATTTAATACCTTTATTGGAGCCCAAGGCTTGCAGGAATTCCCTAATTTCTTTCTGGAAAACAATAACTAATAAAATAAAACCGACACTGATGAATTGATTCAGGATAGCGCCCATTAAACGCATTTCGAAAACTTGGTACACCAATATCCACAAGGCGATGAAAGCCAATACGCCCATGAAAATCGTTGTCGTCCCGGTCTTCTTCATTAATAAATAAGTTTCATAAAGGAAAAAAGCAACTAAGAGAATATCAATCACATCTTTTATCCCGAAACTGAAAATCATTCCTAAAACCGCCATCTTTAGCTTGCCTCTTTTATAGTGTTAAACAATCGAACTGTCTGAACCGCTTCTTTCACGTCGTGTACACGCAAAATATTAGCTCCTTGTGTTAATGCGAACATATTAAGCGCTGTCGTTCCATTCAGCGCTTCATTTACACTTACTTGTATCACATCTCGAATCAATGTTTTACGGGAAAAACCGACTAAAAGCGGAAGTTCAAAGATACCGAACTGTTCCAGATTATTCAAAATTTCATAGTTTTGGCGAGTTGTTTTACTGAAACCAAAACCGGGGTCTATCCATATATCATTTACCCCTTTTTGATGAAGGCGGCTGACTTTTTCCGCAAAATACAGAAAAATATCTTTCATCAGATTATTGTAAGCAGTATCCTTCATCATGGTTTGAGGCGTTCCCCGCATATGCATGATGAGATAAGGTACTTGTAAATCGGCCATGACGTCAAACATATTATTGTCTAATTCACCGGCTGAAATATCGTTGATAATTGCGATCCCGAATTTTTCCACACATTCGCGCGCCACATTCGCTCGGAAAGTATCAATAGAAACAATGGCGTCAGGGACTTCGCGGAACAAAATGCTCAGACCAAAACGTAAACGTTCTTTTTCTTCCTGTTCGCAGACAAAGGCAGCGTTCGGGCGAGAAGAATAGCCGCCAACGTCAATGATATCCGCTCCCTCCGTTACTATCTGTAATATCCGTTCTGCAATTTCTTTTTCCGTTTTCTTCCGGCTTCCTTCAAAAAAAGAATCCGGCGTGATATTCAAGATACCCATCACCTTAGGTGTGGAGAAATCCATTAATTCACCTTTTATATTGCTTGTCGTCATTGTAGTGGCTCGTTATTCTTTGCACAAAAGTAAGGTTTTTCTTAGAAATTAAAAAACGTATTTGTAAATAACTACGATTCCGGAAGTAATTAAATTAGTTAGTCAGTCGATATTCAAACTCAATCACTAATTTGTTAGCAAAAGAGGTTTTGAAATATTGGCAGACAATATGCATTGGTTTATTTCGTAGAGTAGATAAAAAGCTAAATAATAAATTAAAATGTCAAAGTAATTTAATTTTTGTCGGTTTAATCTATTGTTTAATTATAAATACTGATAAAATATTTAACTTTGTCGGAAAAACTGAGAAGAATGGTAAAAGGGTAAGATATCGAATGAGAATTACTTGTACAACATAAAAAATAACTCGCAATGAAGAACATTAATCGACGTAAATTTTTAGGTATTTCCGCTTTGGTAGGAACAGGCGCTATAGTTAGCCCTCAGATTGCAGTGTCGGCAAAAGAAGACACAAGTAAAAAGAAGGAAAAGAGTAGTATTACCACCCGAATATTAGGTAAAACAGGAATAGAAGTTCCTATTTTAAGCATGGGCGTTATGCGGGCAGATAATCCTGCGGTTGTTCGTGCCGCGTACAATTCGGGACTTACTCATTTTGACACAGCTCATGGTTATCAGAATGGGAAAAATGAAGAGATGTTGGGTGTTTTTTTTAAAGACAAGGACAGGAGCACTTTTACCATTGCGACGAAAGGGAAAGCCAATCTCAAGTCAGATAATTTTGAGCAAGAATACGAAGAATTGTTGAATACCAGTCTTCGTCGCTTGCAGATGGATTATGTAGATATTTTTTATACGCACGCAGTGGAAGATATGGGAGTATTAAATGATCCTCGTTTGATTAAGATACTGAAGAAATTCAAAGAAGACGGTAAAATTAAACATATTGGTTTTTCTACACATGCGAATAAGCCTGGTCAGATTGATGAAGCCATAGCAACAGGAATTTACGAAGTGTGCTTAATAAGCTACAATTTCAAACTAGGTATTTTACCGGAGCTAAATGCCGCCATTCAACGAGGAGTGGATGCCGGAATAGGTTTTGTTGCTATGAAAACCATGGCAGGAGGGGTAGAGGACGCCCAAGGAAATAAAAAAGTGGACGGCGCTGCCTGCTTGCGGTGGGCATGGCAAAATCCGAATATTACGACAGCTATTCCGGGATTTACCAGTTTCGACTTATTAGATAACTGCTTGGAAGCCGCTCATTCGCCCGAATTGAAACGGTCGGATATTGAATATTTGGCCGGTTTGCAAAAAAAAGAATTATTATATTGCCAAAATTGCGGCAACTGTGTGAGCCAGTGTACCAAACATTTACCTATTCCAACCATCATGCGTGCTTATATGTATAATTACGGCTACAAATACCCTTCTTTGTCAAAAGAAACATTGGGCGAATTGTCTGTCACAGGTAATGATTGTTCGGGATGTAGGACTTGTACGGTGAATTGTCCTTCCGGATTCAAAGTAGCCGATAAAATTGCGGCAATTACGCCTATTGTTAATGTACCTTCTTATTTTTTGACATAAATGAAGCTTTGTAAATATTATTATGTTTTTCTGAGCCTGTTCTGTATAGCAGAACAGGTGTCGGCACAAACGCCTAACGAGTTGTACCGTGTTTTGCCGGTCATTGAAGCATGGACTATTTCTCCTGACATAGAAGTTTTTAATCGCGACAATCTATATGAACGTATCAATGGAGCCGCCCCTTTGTTTTTAGAGAACAATTTTCAAGAAATGACGAGTATGGTTTATATGCAAAGCGATGATTACATTACGATTCAAGCTTATCGTCATGCGACGCCTGAAGATGCTTTTGGCATGTATGCTTCCGAACGTTCGTCGGATATGACTTTTTACCCGGGGATCGGAGGAGAAGCTCAAGGCGATGATTACGGATTATTTTTCTTTGCGGATTGTATGTATGTAAAGATGTCGGCAAGTAGAGAAGGCGAGCGTATTACAAATGCATATAAAAAAATAGCGAAAGGCATAGCCGACAAAATTGACGCAAATGCCGGTTATCCGCCTCTATTCAGTATTTTCCCGAAAGAAGGATTAATTCCTTATACACAAGCGTATATCACGTTGAATTATATCGGGCATGAATTTTTAAAACCGGTTTATACCGCTAATTATAATTTAAATGGTACAAGTTTCCAAGCTTTTGTTATTGATGGAAAAACGCCGGAAGGTGCGCGGAAAATTTTAAGCGACTATTTTCAATTTACAAATCAATCGCAAGATTTCACAGAAGGTAATCTTCTTATTCAAGATCGTTACAATGGAAACATTCCCGTATGCTGGAAAGGACGCTACATTATTGGCGCTTTCAATGACAACGGCGATGATTTTCCTGAAGAAATTTACATTTTTTTTAATCAATTCAAATAAAATAATGATTTGTACGGGTTATAATTTCCCGCATTAATACGGTTTTTATGTTAAATATTTGTTTTTTTATTCATAATCTTTCTTCCCACGGAGGTACGGAACGAATAAGTATCGCTTTAGCTAACGCTTTGTCGAAACAGTCGGACTTCCGTGTTTCTATGTTAAGTTTGGAATCTTTTGATACACCCTTTTTTTCTTTGAATGAGAATGTAAAAACAGATTCGTTAAATATTTATAATGCGAATATCCGAAAAAATTATTTCAAAGCAGTAAGACAATTAAAAAAATATCTACAGGAAAACAACATTCAGGTGATTATTGATGTGGATGTTATTTTAAGTTTCATTAGTTTGGCGGCAACGGCCTTTACAAAAGTGAAAGTGGTTTCGTGGGAACATTATAATTATTATCTTAAAAGAAAATCAATAATAAGAAAGGTCGCCCGGCAATTAGCTGCTCGCTATTCGAAAGCGATTGTTACATTGACCGAAAGGGATATTCAGTTTTATAAAGATAAATGCAAAACGAAAGCGCGGATCGTTTCTATTCCTAATTTTATTGAAGAATTTCCTTCCGGTTTTTATTTTGGTTCACAAAAATATATTCTGTCTATTGGTCATTTGGAGCATCGAAAGGGATTTGATTTATTGTTGGATATTTGGAGCAAAGTTGATTCGAAAATAAAAGAAGGATGGAAATTGTTGATTATCGGAGAAGGAGAAGAAAAAGAAAAATTAGAAAAACAAATACAAAACAACAATATGGGCGATTCGGTTGAAATTCTTCCGCTAAAGGCGAATATTGAGGAATATTACAAAAAAACGGCTATTTACGCTATGTCTTCGCGAGCAGAAGGTTTACCGATGGTATTGATTGAAGCGAAATCGTTAGGTATTCCGACGATTGCTTTTGATTGTAATACCGGTCCACAGGAAATAATAAATAATGAAATAGATGGTTTCTTAATCCCTTGCTTTGATACGGATGCATATGCTCAGTGCTTGACGAAATTAATGCAGGACCGTTTATTAAGGAGAAAATTAAGCCAGAATGCTTTGAGAGACAAGGATCGTTTTTCGAGTAACCAAGCAGTAGAAAAATGGCGGGACTTAGTCCTATATCTACATAAAACAGATGCGACAAATCAAGTTCATAGAATCTCCAACAATCCTGTATTCACGGCTTCACTTGAAGCGAAACCGTGAATAGTAGTTTCATTCTACTTCCAATTGTGCACCTAATAGTATTGAGAAGTCTCCGGCAATCGTAGTGGTGCCGACAGCATCCAATGTTAATTTGGCATTGTTGGTAACAGTTACATTTTGGACATTGATGTCGCCACAGGAAACAACTGTTGTATTGGTGTTTACAGTTTGATTGGTGAAGTTGATCGATGATGAAGTTGTTGCACATGCTGCTTGTACAGCGTTATATGCATTAACGCGACCTGTTCCAATTGTACCGGGATATAAATATGCATCCGCAACAGGGTCTACAGTAGTTTGAATAATATTTTTTATTTCCGCAGGAGTTAAATTTTTATTAATGCTTTTAAGTAATGCACACACTCCGGCAACGATTGGCGTAGCGTAGGAAGTTCCACTCCTTATCATATATGGATTAGTAACGCTACCGCTATTATATCGAATTGCTCCCATTATACTATATCCAGGAGAACAAACAGATACTTGAGGATAATTTGCATAGGTAGTTCCACCGGTAGGATTTGTATGATTATCATTTTTATCTGTAGCGCTAACAATAATTATTCGATTGTCCACTTGATATGCAAAAGGAAATCTATTATTATCAGAATCACTTTGTTTATTACCTGCCGATCGAACAATAACCGTACCATTATCTAATACTTCCTGCACTAAAAGTTTTTCTCGTATAGTTGCTGATGTTAGCCCACCCCAGGAATAACTAATCACGTCTGCTCCTTCATCAAAAGAAGCATAATAAGCAATATCTGCGGCTGAAATATTGTAATCATAAAAACTTAACATTGTGTTAAATCCAACTGAAGCTAATTGCCCGCCTCCGTCTGTTTCTGCTCCGGCACAACTTGCTACAAATGTACCATGATATTCTGTAGTATATCCAAAAGGATTGCCTGTACGAGAATCTACTGTTGAAGTTATTTTGTTCACTAAATCAGGATGAGAAATATCAAATCCTTGGTCAATTATTGCAACAGTAATATTCGATGACCCTTTAGTAATATCCCAAGCTTCATCTGCCTCTATTTTATTTAAATGCCATAACACAGGAGTACCATCAGGATTTGTTTGATCCCATATAGCATCTGATGGATTATATTCGGGATAACCTAAATCTTGAGTATATTCAATATCCGAAAAAGTTGTCGAATAATTTTTTTTCAAGAATTCTGCGAGTTCTTTAACATCACAATTACATTCTATAGATGCAAAGCTTTAGGATAAGCATATTTATAGGAAAAGACTCTAAAATCTTTAAATGCATTATCTAACTTTTTATCGTTATTAATAAGCTGTCCTTTTTTATTAGACACTGTTTTATCGGCGTCAGTAATATTAACCAATAAATATCCGTATTCTTGTGAAAAACCTGATATTAAGCATAGATTGAATATGATTATGCAATATAATGTTTTCATAACTTGATTATTTTAAAAATTTGAGTGCTGTTATTTTTATTTTGGATTTTTACAAAAAACAATCCTTTGAGTAGCTGATTTGTTGACAGCATATTCATTCCTTCCGACAATTTCGAATAATGAACCGTTTTGCCCGAAACATCTATTACTTCAACATTCTTTCCATCGTTTGTAAATACAAACACATTATCTTTAAAAGGATTGGGATAAACTATGCTGCTTTCTTCTTTTGGAAGCGCATTAAAACCAGTAGCAATGGAATGATTGCAGGGCAGGGACATGGAAGCCCACTCATCCGACACAAAAGAAAAATCGGCGTCGGAATAACATCTTAACCATCGGAAAATATCCGCGTCTGGATGGCCCGCATTATCAAGCATCGGTATAAATTCGCTATGCCATCCGATTTTTTCAGTATATGTATATGTGTAAGGAGCATAATAAACGCCATGAAACTTAGGTGCATCTTCATCTAAAATTTTTGTTCTAAATGTTTTCAGATTTTGAGCGTTTGTTGTAATGTTTTCAACTTTAAATCTTACCGACAATATTGTATCTTTATACAAGGGTGAAGGGAAAGCATCATACTTTTTATACATAAATGTAAATTCAATGGTATCATTTACTCCCGCATCAAAATCGAATAATAAATTGAATTGATCTTGATAATAATAATAGACTTTACCTTGCTCTTGTTTGATAATATATTTTTCGTTTGCGGTGTTTGAGTTGTCAGGATATTGTTTTATTACACGACAGCTATTTCCTCCAACAATAGTATCTTTTTCGGAAATAATATGATTAAAACAATGTTCAGGACAACAACCGGCAATAGTATGTGTATAATACCATTCCGAACCTACCGGTGCAAATTCGGATTGAGCATAAAGTCCTATCCATACCAAAGAAACCGCCAATAATAATATGTACTTTTGCATCACTCGCCTCCTATTTCGTCAAAATCATTCGCTCCGTATCCATTTCTTGCCCATCGGCAATTAAGGTATACAAATACATACCTGCGTTCAATTCCGAACCGTATAAAGTTTGCACGCCTTCGCCTCTTTCTTCTATGGCCAATTGTTTCAATTGAGCGCCTTGCAAATCATAAATACATAAATAAGCGGTTTTTACCGTTGCAGGTAAATAGTATTTGATTTGCGTTGATTGATTGAAAGGATTCGGTGCATTTTGATAAAGTATAGCACGTCCGCCCTGAATATCCGTTATTCCGGTAGTTGCTGGAGCGGTCTTTTGTATTGCGTCATTCTCTAATTTTTCTATCTTGACATTCAATTCTTTAACGGAAGCAATTAACAAAGGGATGACGCTTGTATAATCGATACTTAAATATCCGTCATCGCCCTCATATACTAAATCAGGATACAATTGTTGAACTTCTTGAGCAATTAAGCCATAATGCTTTTTTTGAAATATTTGAGATTTTTCATCAAATAATTTCTGCCCTACCGTTGTCGTATCTGATACCGGAGCTATATTTAGTTGTTTAAGACTATATTCTATTGGATTGAGATTCAATATATTTTGTAAAACGGAGGCCTGTTTGCCGCTTAATTCGGTTATGTTTTGTTTGTAACGAATATCGGCATTCGTGACCAACGTAGCGTTTATTGTACCATTGACATATACATTTCCATTAAAATAACCTGCATAACGTCCGGAAATATAATCCGGCCAGACAAAACCTCCATAAACGCCTGTACCATATTGTTGACCCTGTAAAATACCTGTAAGTCCATAATTATACCCTGAAGTAGAATTGCCGGCGACAGCAATTATACCCAAAGCTCGCGAGCTATTCAATGGATCTCCTCCATTGGGTAATGCACTCGCACCCAAGGCCACGTTAAAGACACCGGGATATAGCTCTATATCCCCATGTATTCCAAATATCCAATTCCCAGATGGCACACTTCCGGATCTATTAAAAGACAAAGCTTTATAACGATCGGTTTTAATAGATAGCTTGCTTTCATCTGAAGTATGAGCGACTGAACCTGAAGAGTAAACTTCCACATTCCCATTAGAGAGAACTCTCATTTGGGCATTTAATACCATCGGTAAAAATACCACAAGCACTGTAATAGAAAATATTAACTTTTTCATAAATAAATAAATTAAAAATAAAATATATTCACAAAAATAATAATTATAAAATGCCTATTACAAAAAAATAGTTATTTTTTGTTATATAAAAGTTATAAAAATAGTTAAATAATTGTAATTATATTTATTTATCTAATTATCAGAAATTTAAATATCATATACAAGATACAGTATCATACGCGTTTTATTTTCAAGTTTACATTTTTTAGCAGTTCAATAAAAATTCTTGTTCAAGCGTATCTGCCTAACCGTCCTTTCAAACCATGTATAATACCTAAATACATAGCATACAATTTTCTTCGTTTATCTGCTTCTAAAAACAAAATAGCGATTGATCTTTTAAATATATTATGATAAAAATAAGGGAGAATGAATTTTTTGTCTTTATATTTTTTGTAGAGGTAAATGTGGTTTCGAGCGGAATAATAAATCCTCAAAGGAGGGTAATTGTAGCTATGTAATTTTTTTCCCAAAAAATTGAATTCTTTTCGATTTCCTACTGTGTGATTTAAATAGACATGATTGACTTGTACTATTTTCAGATTGTATTTTTTTGATCGCCAACACATTTCCAAATCGACACCTTCAATAAACAGTTCTTCTTGGAAAAATCCGGTTTTTGCAAAGACAGAGAGTGGTATAACCGAACCGGAAGTAATGCCTAATTTTTGTTCTAAGAATTCGCCTTCAAAGGGAGGCGAATCACCCGAAATAAGACGCAACATCGAAGTGTACATCAATATATCCAATCGATTGTTCCTTTGAATTATTTCTAGGTAATGCGCCATACATCCTTCCACAAAATTACTATCCTGATCCATTGTAAGTAAATAATCGTAATGATTATTTATTCCCCATTCGGCCGCCCGATTCAAAGCAAATGCAATTCCTTCGTTTTTTCCGGTACTCATCACTTGAATTTTACTTTTATTCTTGCCTCCAATGATTGGTAAAAAATAATTTACCTGCTGGTTGGGTGTATTATCCCAAATAATCAGTTTATCTATTTCAGAAACATAAGTGGAAATATTAAATTTTAGTTCTTCCGGATCAGGAAAGTACGTAATAACGACTCCAAGTACTTTCATAAAATCAATTAGCTTTTCGCCAGGCATTCCGACCGGAATAGATCAATGTTCCGGCAAAACCGATAATTAACAATAAGGAAGCCATAGACCCTATGTTGGATAAAGTGTTAAAAGTATCCGGTTCGAATCGAAATTCAATGATATGCTCGCCTGCAGGAACGTTCATGGCTCTCAATACCCAATCGGTGCGGAAATGTTCGGCCGGTTTACCGTCGATAAACGCTTTCCATCCATTTGAGTAATAGATTTCGGAAAATACGGCTAATTGTTCCGAATTTGTTTTAGAGCTGTATTTCAGATAAATCGGTTGATATTGCAACAATTCGATAAAAGCGGCGGAATCGGGCGTAAATGATTGTTTTTCTATTTGATCGGCAAATTTTTTATCCACCACGGCCGTTTTTCGAGGGTCGATTGTATTTAAGGCATCCAATTCTTCATCGGCATTATCTACTAACATCACTTCTTGGATAAACCAAGCATTTCCTCCGGCATTCGGATTAACGATGGGTTCTTGATTGGGATTATAAATGATGTATTTAGCATTCAACATATTGATGGTAGGCGTATTTTGAAAGACGCCAATAACATCGTCTATGCTGTTTGCATTTTGAAACGATTGTCCAATGAATTGAATTTCCCCATTTATCCGGCGATCGATTAATTCTTGGTATCGTCTCAGCTTAGCGGCATGATAGCCGCCGATTGATTTATGAAAATAAGAAGTCGCCGTTTCGTTAAAAGTATTGGCGCTAATATTTAATACCCTGTATGAAGGAGATTTATCTTTCAAAATGATATTGTCGGCTATGGTAGGTTCAAAAACTTTTTCCGATTTCTTTTTTTCAAAAGAGGATTCATTTAAATAACGCTTATCTACCGTCCATAAATCAATTAAAACCAATACAACTAAGATTGTTAAAGAACGATAGAACTGTTTTTTACTCTTATTCATGAAAAAGAAAATAGATGCGGCAAACAAAAGGATGAAAATGAAAGAGCGTAAAGCATCTGACTTTAACAGGGATTCCCTATCTGCTAATAAGGCGTTGTAATACCAATCGGGGACTTCCGATAGAAACTGGCTGTCGTTTCCGGACTCGAAATTAAAGAACACACCAGCCATTAACCATAAAACCAAGCATGTTATACCGGTGATTCCTAATGAAAAAAGGAGTTGTTTTTTTAATCGCTCTTTTTCTACATCATTTCGATGATGGAACAAGGTTTTTAATCCCCACACACTCACAAGAGGAAAGATGATAGAAGGGATTACTAAGGTCATGGAAGGAGTCCTGAATTTATTATACATCGGAAGATGGTAGAATAAAAAATTGTTAAACCACGCTAAATTTGTTCCCCAAGATAATAAAATAAAGAATAGAGTTGCTCCTAATAGCCACCATTTGATTTTATTTTTTATTACAAACATGCCTAATATAAAAAGGAAGCAGATACCTGCTCCAAAATAAACCGGTCCTGATGTAAAAGGTTGGTCGCCCCAATAAGTATAGCTCTGGATTTCTTTTCCGGTTCTTACGTCATTGAGTTTAAATTCTTTATATAAATTTGAATTTTGACCTAAAAATCCTCCTGAAGCGCCGCCCCTTATGTTAGGAATCATCAAACTTAACGTTTCGCCTTTGCCGTAGCTCCAAGTAAATGCGTAGTCAATATCCAAACCTTCCGATGCGGTGGAATTATCATGGGAGGAAGATGTAAGTTCGGAAGGCCCTCTCATGCTTTCCTTGCTCATTTCAAAATCGGCATATAAACCGGCTAAGCGAGGTAATACGGCAAAGATCAAAGCGATAAATAAAGTCAAAGAAACATGAAACAGGGTTTTCATTTCTTTTTTGCGAAGGCAATGGACGGCATATCCGACAAAAAGTATAAGGAAAAAAATGGCTAAATAATAGGTAATCTGAATATGGCCGCTGATTAATTCCAAACCCAAGCCTAATGCAAAAAGGGCGCCTCCCATTAGGTATTTTTTCTGGGTGATCACTAAAAAACCCGCTAAAACTAAAGGGATAAATGCTATTGCCCAAGCTTTTGTGACATGCCCTGCTACAAGAATGATCAGGTTATAAGAAGAAAATGCATAAGCAATGGAGCCAAATAAAGATATCCGGACATATCCGGTTAACAAGAAAAAAAGGATATATGCGCAAAGTAGCCCGGTAAATACCGGCCCCATACTTCCGGGACTGGACAACGATAATCCCTGTTGAATATAACCCAGATAATTAGGTGAATAACCCATTATGCCGAAATGGTAGGAAGGCATTCCAGAGAACATAGAACCTGACCATACCGCTTTGACTCCCGGATTATTTTGTGCAAATTCATCCAATTCCTGCACCATTCCCCGCCATTGAGAAATATCGGACTGTTGTAAGGTTTTACCTTCTAATTGAGGATAAAAATAGAGCAAAGCGAGTGCAATAAAAATAAGTACAACAAGTATATGAGGCGCAAATTGCCTCAAAATTCCGGAATCCGGCGTATTTTTTCCCATTTTCAATGAATCTTTATTTTTTTGTACAAACTTACGTGAAAAGTTCGAGATTTACAAACGCCTAAGAATAAAAAAACAAGCCTGTCCTTGAACAGCACCCTAAAAGATTGGACAAAAAATACTGTTTCCCTCTGCAAATCGCTGCAAAGTACCGGAAAACAATCGACATACTCGAATCCGTTGAAAGTGGCGACAGGTTACAACAACTACCACTCTAATGTTTGAAGCAGCACTCAACATCCCAACCGATTCGTTAATGCGTTTGCAACTGAAATACAATATGCAGGTAGCAGAAAAAAAACAAATTGGAAGCTAGAAAATTCGGGTTAGACTAATATAATTTCATTTGTCTCGAAATTGATTTCCCAATTACCGCCTTCTTTGCTTTCCCACTGATATTTTTTTACCATCCGGTCCCACCATGCCTGAAATTGGGTAGCGGTAGCACCCATATCCCTGACCATTTTATCATAAAGGGCGTCGTCGCTTTTGATGATTTTCGCCAATTCTACCAAACCGTTTTTTCGTTCAAAAAGACTTAAAATCTCTTTTTTTTCTTCTTCTGTAACTTCTCCAACTTTCATAAATCTCTGAATAAATTTTATAAATATCGAATATGATGCTTACTCTCTTTCTCTTTTTCTAATATCAAACGGATCCAGATAATCAATCTCTTCGATGCTTTTCCCCGAAAAACGGTTTTCCGACTGTTGCAATTCCAATAGCAGTTCCCGACCGGCATTTCTTTCCAGATGCGCAACAACACACTGTTCGTGCGAAGGCGTATTGACTTCCAAGGTTGTTTTCCGACTGAGCCAGACGCATCGTTTGCATTGATAAGCATCGCATATCCGGCAGAGCGGAGCATGGTCGAGCCGGTAAAGTACCCTGTTTGTAATATCCGGTCCGATGGTTAAATTACCGACGGAATCCATCTCGTTTTCCTGATAAAAAGCCGGGCAGATATAAAACCGGCCGTTAGGGGCCAACGTAATGTTTTCTACGCCGGCATTACAGTTATTCATACTGTCCAACAAAATCCGGTCGGACAACAGATTGAACTGCGGATATAAATCCTGACTGTATTGCTCTTTGAGAACCGTTTGAAAATGCGATAATACCTTTTTATAGATGCTGAAATCTTCTTCCCTGAAAGTATCTACATCAGTAATGACAAGGTTGAGCCGTTTGATCGCCTTTATCCGGAGCGACAATTTTTCGTAGTTGGAAAACAAATTGTTTTTGCTTATCCGTAAGACCCATACAAATTCTTTTGAAAAAGTATCTGCTTCTTGGGGAAGTTTCTCCCATTCGCAGGTAACGCAAACGTTTGTTTCGTCCGAGAGAATGGAACAGGGCGCTATCTTGTGATTATCGATGGATTGAATAACTTGCCCGTATTCTTCCGGTAATTCATAGTCAGGATAAACAAACTGAATCATCAGATTTTGCTTCATAGCAAAAAAAATCCCCGTTTTCAAATCGTCCAATGAAATCAGGCGGCGCTCTGTCTTCGTGTTTTCGTAATGACAATAAGATACGGATGTATCATCCAATAAGATAATCAGATATTGCAACATTTTTCAACCTTTTTATTTGCTTTCCATTCTTCCTTTTCTATTTTACGGAAAAGCTTGTTCCAGTAATAATTGTTCGCTCTGACTCTTGCCTTGTGCATTTTGCAGATCGCAGTTGCTCGTTGATAAATTGTCGGCGTACCGGCTGCATCGTAATTTTCACCCTGACACCAGGCGCATCCGCCGGCTACTTCGCAGTCGATACATTCTACAGGACTTTGTGTACAACGGTCGAGCGTGAGAAACGGGCGCAAGCGGTTCGCATTAATTCCTTCCCTGATGTTGCCCACAATCCGCGCTTCTTTTTCCCGGAGGGAATATTGAGCGAAACGAGTACAAGGATAAAAATTCCCTGCAGCGTCTATCGCCAGCATCATGCCCGAACCGCACCAATTCTGGTTTTGCAGCCTGCGATCCAGCGGTTTTCCTATATTTTCGGAAAAGAACGAGCATTTATATTCCTTATAATATTCCCTGTCGATAATTTCGTCGGCAAGAAGGATTAACTGCTCTTCAAAAAGGCTGTCGTCCTTTTCTTCCCATACGTCTTCAAATACACAATTGATGTTTACTTCCTTAATTTCCAAAGAATAAAGATGAATCACGCTTTCTTTGATATACGGAATATCAGGACTGCTGATAGTTACTTTCGTGGCTCCGTCGGGAAATTGTTTCAACCATAAAGGGATATTTTTTACCACATCCGCATAAGAGCCTTTTCCGCTTTTGTAAACCCGGTTCAAGTTGTGTTTAGCACGCGTTCCATCGATCGTAATACCCACGCTTAAATGTGTGCGGTTTTTTTGGACAAAATTCTGAACAGTCTTTTCATGGTAATTGATCCCGTTGGTGGAAAAACTGAAACGGTAAGAATTAAACCAGGGGTGTTCCTTTTCGAAGAGGCTACGTTTGATGTAGTCGCAAATTTGATCAATCAAATCTATTTCCAAAAAAGGTTCGCCCCCGATAAAATCAAAAACCACAGCTTCTTCATTGAATATTTCCGAATGACCGATAATGTAATCAATGGCTTGCCGGGCAACCGCCCACGACATTTTTTCTTTGGTATTTTTTCCTACCAGATAGCAATATTTGCAAGCCAGTTGGCAGTCTTTGGTCACAATGAAGGTGATATTTTTGAATGTACTATTCGCCATACTTACCGTTTTACATGTAAGCCCCCGTCCGGCAAGCGGCGCTGCACGTATAACTACAACCACCGCAACCGCCACAAACTCCGCTGCAGGAGCCGGTGCAGCCGCCGCCACATGCGCTGGTGCAGGCATTGACACAAGTTCCTTTACAAGTGCTGCTGCAACTGAAACTGCAAGAACTGCCGCAACTATTCCCGCAAGCGCCGGTGCAAGTATTTTGGCAGAGGTTTTTGCAAGAGGTAACGCAAGAGCTGCTACAGGCATCACCGCAAGTGTATTGACAACCGCTTGTACAAGTGCCGGTACAATTTTTGCGAATATTAGGCAACGAGATCTTTATTGTTGATTTGGGATGTTATTATTGAAAACAATGCACAAAATTATACCGCGCGGCGTATAGCGCCTCAAAAAAAATTAGCCGAGAAAAACGGATTTTCGATTTTATCCTATAAATTTGTGAAATATTTATATAAAAATATGCTTCAAAAGAAAAACAAAAATTTGTCGCTTATCGTTTGTACCTACAATAGGGAAAAGGTGTTAGGAAAATGTTTAGATCATTTGACGAAACAGGAAGATTTGGATTTTGAGTTGGTTTTGGTCAATAATAAATCTACGGACAATACAGATTCCCTCATCCGCAATTTTATGAATAAATATTCCCATTTAACCGTTAAGTACTTCATCGAAAACAATCAAGGCTTGTCTTATGCACGAAACAGGGGAATAAATGAAGCATCGGGAGAGTATCTGGTTTTTTTGGACGACGATGCCTTTGCCTTTCCCGATTATACGCGGAACTTCAAAAATTTTATCGAAAAACATCCTGAATTTCATGCCGGCGGCGGGAAGATTCTTCCTTGTTGGGAAAGCGGACAACCACAGTGGATGTCCAAATATTTGCTGTCGATTGTTTCCTTATTGGATTTAGGAGATAGCGTAAAATTATTTACCGGGCGTAGCTACCCGATTGGCGCTAATATGATAATCGAGAAGAAACTTTTCGATCGGTTGGGTTTATTCAATGTACAATTGGGACGGAAAGGCGGGAATTTAGAAGGCGCCGAAGAAAAGGATTTCTTTTTGCGAACCAAAGGAGCAGGTATTCCGGTTTATTATATTCCTAATTTAGTAGTGGAACACTGGGTCCCTGACAGCCGTTTAACCCGTGAGTTTTTCACGAAACAAGCTTTAGCAATTGGCTACAGCGAAAAGATTCGGGCGAAAAACATTTCTTCCGTAGAGTATCTTAAAAGTTGCTTGCGGGAACTATTCAAATGGGGAGCGACGGGCATTTTATTCGTCGGATATATCCTTTCGGGAAGCTACAAAAAAGGAGCCAAGTTAGTAGAATTTCGTTGGAAAATTTCGAAAGGACTATTATTCTAAATTATTTCATTTCAACGAAATATAACTAGCTAATTTATTCAATACCGAAAGAGGTAGTATTTTTTTCAACAATTTATAAACAGCGTCAAATAATTTCTTTTTTCTTTTTGTTTTCTGCCATTCATGAAAAACAGGATTTACGACCTTGGTTTTATATCCGTTTTTAAATAATATATCACGGCTTTCATACATTCCTTTACTGTTTCCGGAAGAAGAAAGACCGCCTAAGCGGAAATTTGTAATTACTTGGTCCATATAAAAAAACTTAACTTTCGCTCGATAACACCTCAAAGCAAAATCGAAATCGGCGGATATTTTAAATCGTGCGTCATATAATCCGATCTTTTTATATACGGCGCTTGTCACGAAAAAAGTGGGATGAAACAAGGAAATACCTTTGTATAATTCGCTTAAATCCGTATTTGGTTTTTTGAGTTTGAAAAAAGTGCCGTCTTCATTCAACATATTCATATTTCCATGAAAAATACCGGTATCCTTATTTTCGGAATAAACCTTAACGACTGATTTCACCGCTTCCGGCTCATAATAGTCGCCGGCATTGATCATACCGATCAATTCGCCTTTTGCCAGGCGGATTCCCTTGTTCATCGCGTCGTAAATACCATTATCTTTCTCGCTTATCCAAAAAGACAATTTGGATTCGTACTTTTTGATAACAGTAACCGTTCCATCGATGGAAGCCCCGTCGATAATAATATATTCAATATTCGGGTAAGTTTGCGAAAAGACGCTTTGCATGGTTTGCTCCAATAAAGACCGAGCATTGTAAGTAACTGTGATGATGGAAACAAGAGGATTAATCATTGTATTTTTTTATTAATTAAACGTTTACAAACTATAAATTATTTTCTACGGTATTTACGTACAAATATACATCATAATATTTTATAAAAGAATATTTTTTGACTCAACTAAAAAATCTTAGGAAAAATGCCGGCAAATATTCCGGAAGTCCTACAAACAAGTCTGTTGAATATGTCGGAAAAAATACAAATATTTGATGCAGAAAACAAAAGGCTATTACAAAGGTCGTCAAATATTTACTTTTTAGATAACTTACAGTTTAAATCCCTGTTTTTTTCCTGTTTCGGCTGTCTGATTCTCATAGATTCTAAAAAATCCTGCTGTTTCTGCCTGAAGCAATTTATAATATGCAGCCAGTCAATTTTCCTTCTCGAAAGTTTTTGCCAGCCATTCCAGCTTGTCTTTGCACCAGTTATCCAGCCTTCCTTCGGCTTCAATCAGCTTCATGCTGTCATGGCTACTGCTAAGCATGACCCTGATTACTTGTAGCTGATTTTCACGCATGATAAAGAAAATTTGTAATACTGATTATACGCAAACGTTTATCTAATTTAAATATTTTAATTATTGTATTTTAGAGATACATTTGCTTGAGTTTATATAATTTACTTTTCATCAAATTTAAATATTTGATTACGAGTAAATTATTTAAATTTGATGAAAAGATTAAATGTATAGATTAAGCTCTATTTTTTTTATTTTTTGATGGTTGTTGTTTGATGAAATAAAAAAATTAAAAATTTATGCACAAACGTTTGTTTTATTGAAAAATCTTTTTTACATTTGCCGTGTTTAACAAATATTTAATCTCGTTTTAAAATTTATTTTTATGGAAAAATGTACTTTTAAATTATTGATGGTAGCGCTTATACTTTGCTTGCCATTGTTGGAAATTGTTGCGCAACCAATACCAATTAGTACGGTAGAGGACTTAAGAGGGATTGGGATTGATGCAGACAAACCTATGACCGGTAGTTACGAATTGATGAATGACATTGATTTGTCCGGTGTAAATGATTGGACGCCTATTGGAATGAACACAGGGCATACTTTTGCAGCTAGCAGCGCAGGCGGTCTTACAAATTTTGGAGGGACTTTCGATGGTAAGGGATATGCCATAAAGAACCTGACCTATGCATACGATGGCGCTTACGTAGGAGGAATAAATACTACGGATAACCTTACAGGGGGCATTTTTGGACGTATTGCAGGTACGGTCAAAAATTTAGAACTTAGAAATCTTACAATCACCGGAAATTGTGCAGGCGCATTGGCTGCATCTTTAGCAATCGCTACCATAGAACAAGTATCTGTGATTGGCTGTATTATTACTGGTGGAAGTGAAGTCGGCGGTATTACAGGAAGAACAAATAATAACCCTCAAACAATTTCCAATTGTTATGTTGATCAGGCAACTAAAATCACTGGAGCAGCAAAAATTGGAGGATTCGTAGGGAATATTTACCAAACCGGCAACATTACTTTTAAGAATTGCTATGCGGCTGCGACAATGGAAAGTACTTTCGAAGCTACTATTTCCGGCCTTCTTGGAGCAAGTAATGGCGGATCCGTAATATTGGATTCTGTTTTTGTGATGACTCAGGCATCAAACAATATGGCTACAGGAATTATCATGGAACCATTTGCCCCGGACGGAAAAATATTGTTGTTCTCGGGTGAAGATATATTATCAGCAGATTATTATGCATGTAGCGAATATTTTCCTTCTGATTTATATCCAGAGCTATATCCTATTGAAGATACCGATACAAGTCATGTGAAAAGTTTAGCCGAACTGCAAACTGAAGCTACTTATACGAATATCGGATGGGATTTTGATGAAATTTGGCAAATTGAAGAAGGTAAATTTCCAATATTCAAATGGCAAAAATATCCGGGGCAGAATGCAATAGAAACGACAAAAGCCGAACAGCTATGGAATGTAACCGGTTTGAATAATTGCATCAAAGTTACCATTTCCGAACCTCTATTCTTGTCGGTGTATGACATAACAGGAAAAACTCTTTTTGCTGCTCAGGTAAATAATCAAGTTTCAATTCCAGCGAACAAGGGAATATATATTCTTAAATTTAGAAATGCGGGTAAAGAAACTATACAGAAACTAATAGTAAAATAAACTCAGGGGAGATAGATACAAGTACTTACATATCTATCTCTCATTTTTTTAATGAAAATAACCTCCATACTCATTTTTCTTGCTGTTTTGGTATATTTCTCTCCAATAGAATACGCTCCAAAATCAAATTAGAAATAATGATAAATAATGAAATAAATCAACTTAAACATGAATCATTATGAGATTGTATAAAATAAGTAAAGTTGTAAAACTGACAATCTTTTTTCTTTTTTTCGTGCTTGCCAGGGTAATTGCAGCGGACTTTTCCGAATCCAACAGTTTGAGTCATAATGAATCCCAGCAACAGGGAATTGTTGTTACCGGAACAGTTGTCGACAAAATGGGTCCATTGACAGGGGTAAGCATTGTCATCAAAGGAACTACTCGGGGTGTCGTGACTGATATTGATGGAAAATTTACTATAACGGTACTTGATAAAGAATCTGTATTGCAATTCTTCTTCATAGGATACGTTACTCAGGAAATTGTAGTTGGCGACTCAAAAAACTTGAATATCACTATGTCTGAAAGCGCCGCAAACCTCGACGAGGTAATAGTAGTTGGTTACGGCACACAGAGGAAACAAAGCGTAGTAGGCGCTATTTCGCTGGTAAAATCAGAAGAATTGATGCGTACCGGAGGCGTTACAAACATTTCTAACGCACTTACAGGTCTTGTTCCCGGCCTTACTACCCTGAATTATTCAGGTAAACCCGGCTCAGACGCAGCGGAGATCATTATCCGAAGCAAATCGACATGGAACGGTTCGGATCCGTTGATTTTAGTTGATGGCGTAGAACGCAACATGAACGATATCGACATCAATGAAGTTGAAAATATATCTGTCCTCAAAGATGCTTCTGCAACCGCAGTATTTGGTGTAAGGGGTGGTAACGGCGTTATACTTGTCACCACTAAGCGCGGTAAAGAGGGCAAGCCCGTGCTTTCCGTATCTGCCAGCGTAACAGCTAAAACCCTCTCAAAGATTCCGCAATTTCTCAATTCTTATAATGCCTTATTACTTCGTAATCAAGCAATTGAAAATCAACTTGGACCTTCGCCGGCCAGCCACTGGTCATCTTACATAACTCCTGTGGATGTGCTTCGCCGATATCGCGACCAAACTGATCCGGAAATCTATCCTGATGTTGATTGGCAGGATGAAATGCTCCATCAATGGTCATGGTCGCAACACTATAATATGGGTTTGCAAGGCGCTACTAAATTTGTCAAATATTATGCTTCGTTATCCTATACTTACGATGGAGACATTCTTAAAGGACAGGATTTCGGTCAGGGATATGTTCCCAAAAACGATTATTCACGTTATAATTTCCGTCTCAATTTGGATTTCCAACCGACAACCACAACTACTTTTGGAGTGAACCTTGATGGGGCGCAAGGCATTGAAAATACTACCAATGCTACACCTGCTTATCTTTGGCTCGGGGTTTATGGCAAAGGACCCGACCAGTATCCGGTGCGTTATTCCGACGGGACATTCGCTAACAATGCTGCAGGCTACAATATGTACAACCCTGTAGAATACTTCAATTTTAGCGGGATTGTAAAGGAAGTGCGCACTGATATGAATACTAATTTTACTCTTAATCAAAAACTTGATTTTATAGCTAAAGGGCTTTCGATAAAGGGGTTGGTCAATTTCCGCAATTATTACATCAGCAACGGACCTAATGTTGGCGCCAACAGACCGGTTACCAAATACATTGATTGGCGAACAGGAGTTACCACATGGAATATCCCTGTAAGCGACAAGACAGGTTTCGAGTACGTCCCTGTTTTGCCTCAGGTAACCACCGAAACGATTAAAAACGCCTCCAACGGAACAGTGCAGCTTTATAAAAATTTGATGTATCAACTCAATCTCAATTATTCCCGTGTATTCGGCAATCACAAAATTGGAGCGACGGGCGTATTCAAACGCACTGATAATTCCTTGGGACAGACATTTCCAACATACCGCGAAGAGTGGGCGGGTCGTGTTACTTATGATTATGCCGGATGTTATCTGTTAGAAGGAAATGCCGGATACAATGGCTCTGAAAAATTTGGTAAGGGTAAAAAGTTCGGCTTCTTTCCAGCAGTTGCTTTTGGCTGGATGGTAAGTGAAGAGCTTTTCTTCAAAAAATCAAAACTTAACGATTATGTCAATCTTTTCAAACTTCGTTATTCATGGGGCAAAGTCGGAAGTGATAATGGTATTCCTCGTTGGCTCTACGTGACTCAATGGAGTAGTATTAACAACAGCGCATGGCTGGGTACGCCCATTCAGAGTAATTCGTTCTATCCGGGACACAAAATATCCGTTATAGGCAATCCTGAAGCGCGTTGGGAAACCTCCGTCAAAAATGATTTAGCTGCCGAAATGAGTTTCCTGAAAAACCATCTTACTGCAAGCATTGATTATTACTGGGAATATCGTTATGATATCTTCCTTCCAGCCGAAATGCGTAACATCCCCGACTGGTTTGGCGCAGATCCGGTTCCCTCCAATTTAGGGCGTACTTCTGCAAATGGATGGGAAGTTGAGGCTCGTTGGAACTCAAATATAGGTTCGGATTTTAAATATTATGTTGCGGTCATGTATTCCAATTCTCAGGACAGAATTGATTACATAGAGGATCCTGAACTTATCCCTGCATACCAAAAGTTAGCAGGCTATCCCATCGGGCAGCAACACGCCTACATTGATAAAGGTCCCATAACAAACTGGGATGAGATGTATACCGGAGTTAAAGGGACGAAAGAACCCAATAATTTCATTCCAGGTATGTTGCAACTTGTGGATTACAACGGCGACGGAGTAGTTGACGAAAATGACTTGGTTCCTTACGGTTACTCCAATCATCCGCTCCATACAATGAACCTTACAGCAGGCGTCGAATGGAAAAACCTCAGTTTCATGATACAGTTCTACGGTAGTACGGGAATTACTTTGCAACAGAGCGAATATTTGTTCACGGGCCCTCATTACTATTCGGTTGTAGACAAAAGTATTGTAAGCGACCTTTGGCTACCTGCTGCCAACCCCGGCGGAAATTACCGCGCGCCTGTTTACAATCTTGGCGGCGATGTGAATAATACAGGAACTTACAATATGGTTGATGGAACTATGTGGAGACTCAAAAATATTGAAATTGCTTACCGTTTCGGCGGTACTTATATAAAGAAACTCGGCATCAATGGTCTGCGTGTATATTTAAATGGAAATGACCTCTGGCTCTTCTCGTATCTGAATGAAGACAGGGAAACAGGAGGAACACGCGCCAACGACAATATACAAAAATATCCTATGACCAAAAGGTTTAATATAGGTGTTAATATTGAATTTTAGTAAAACAAAATGATCATGAAAATAATAAAAATTCTATCAATCATTGCATTGTCATCTTCGGTAGCCGGTTGTGAAAGTTATCTTGAAAAAACTCCTGCCTCGGATGTTGACGACGCGCAAGTATTCAGCTCTTATCGTAATTTTCAAGGCTACCTTGATGTGCTTTACGGCGACGGCTTGATCGTTTATCACGTACAGGCTTATACTTCATCATTTGATTTTGCTGACGATGTGGACTGCAATCGTGATTTTCCTGCGGGATATAATATTCCCCGTGGAAATTATATGTGGATACATTCCAATTTAGATCAGAATCCATTTGTAACAACCAATCAATCTGCCCATTTTGGGTTGTGGGATCAAGGGTGGGCTAATATCCGCACTTGCAATTTCGGATTGGCTAATCTGGATATGTTGACTAATGCTACACCGGAAGAATCTAACAGACTCAAAGGACAGATGCTATTTTTTCGCGCATGGAATCACTTCGAAATCGCCAAGTATTGGGGCGGATTGCCTTATGTCACTGATGCCTTTAGTCCGGAAACAGATATGAAATTTCCGCGCCTAAGCTTTAAGGAAACATTGATGAAAATAGTAAATGATCTGACGGAAGCAGCCGAATTACTCCCCGAGGCATGGGAGAATCCATCCATCCACATGGGACGTGTAACCAAAGGAGCAGCGCTTGCTCTTAAATCAAGAGCATTACTCTATGCGGCAAGTCCGTTAACCTCCAAATTAGAAACAGAAAATGCCATATATGATACCGAGTTATGCAAACAGGCTGCCCAAGCTGCTTACGAAGTAATAAAATTAGCAAATAAAGGTATTTACAGCCTTGTCCCCTGGAGCGACTACGCTTACCAGTTTGCCGATTGCCGCCCAATTGCGACAACAAAAGCCGTCTATACAGCAGAAACTATTTTTGCAAAGATTAAACCCGGAACAGCCATTGGAAGTTCACAAGTACTCAATTTTGGTATAGGTCGTCTCCACAACAGTGGACGCTTTGGCGGTAACTCCGTGGTAACTTCACCTACGGCAAATTTTGTTGATCTTTACGAAACTGCAACAGGTTACGCTATTGCCGATGCTCCTTCAGGAGATTACAATCCGCTGATCCCTTGGGCTAAACGTGATCCAAGACTTTGGAAAACCATCTTAGTTGATGGAGTAAAATGGGTAGATAATCCAGTTGGTATCCCTTTAGCTGAAAGTTATGTACAACTCTACACAAATGTTGGGGGTAGCGCTGCTGTTGGCCTCGACAGAGGAAGCGCCGCTTCGCCTCAGTCCAAGACAGGTTATTTGATTCGCAAATATATCCCATTCAAAGTCAATAATAAAGAAGGCGGCGCCGGCGGCGCGGAATATAATAGTTTCCGATTTAATTGTCCCTATATTCGCCTTGCCGAAATGTATCTGAACTTCGCTGAAGCTGTTAACGAGGCTTATGGTCCTACCGTATCACCTACTGATTTTGATGCTCAGGGTTTGACTGCATTGGAAGCCATTAATATTCTTCATCGCAGAGTGAAACTCCCTGTAAGTGAAGATCTGACAGCCGCCGAGCAAGTTTACGGAAATGAGTCGCTACCCGACGTGCGACCGCAATACTATGCCAGTAAGGAAATTTTCAGAGATCGCATACGTAATGAGCGCAGCGTGGAACTGGCTTTTGAAGGACAACGTTTTGTTGATCTTCGCCGCTGGTATTTATCTCATTTGCCGCAGTATAAACGGCGTTATGAACATCAATTCAATCAGGAACACTCTGTTTGTAACGAAACGTTACTTTTTGAAGGACAATTTGAAGAAGGGAAACATTACTGGTTTCCGTTCAAAAGATCGCTGGTTAATCAGTACGAAGACTTTAAGCAAAATCAGGGATGGTAACTTGTAAAAATAAATAATCATGAAGAAATTACATATTATAATCGCAATAACGCTCATTTTACAGGGATTGCCTGTTTTATTAATCGCTCAGCAGAATGATATGGAAGATAACAATAAAATAGCGGCTAAAGTAACCGATGAGTTGGGTGTACCTATTGAAGACGTTACAATAACCGTCGTGGAAGACAAGAACGATCAAGTAAATGTCGCCTTTGGCGCTCAATCCAAACGACGCATTGTTGGAGCAGTCTCCAATATCCGGATGGATGATTACAAAAATATCTTTAACAGGCGTAGCTTTTGGACTTTGGTTAATGCCGAAAGTCTGGGAAACTTTTCTGCTACAGATGTGCGCGGCGCCGGAAGTATCATCCTTATCGACGGTTTAGTGCGTGACGGTTCTATTGCAAACCTGAGCGATATGCTCAACGTTGACGAAATAGAGGAAATAACCGTACTAAAAGACGCAACTTCCAAAATGCTCTATGGCGCACTTGCCGACAAGGGAATCATAATGATTAAGACACGCCGCGGCGAAGCCAATAAACGCAAAATGAATTTCACTTATGAGAGTGGTATTGGAGTGCCTATCAGTTACCCTAATTATCTCAAGGCAGCCGACTACATGATCCTCTACAACGAGGCGCTCAAGAACGACGGGCAACCCGGCAAGTATTCTTATGATGATATAGAGAACACCCGTAACGGCATTGATCCGGTTAAATATCCCGATGTAGATTACTACCGTAACAAAAAGTTACTCAATTCATTAAAACCACAACAGCAGTTTCAGGGAGAATTTACAGGGGGAACTTCAACAGCTCAGTATTACCTCAATCTCGATTACACGAATATACAGTCGCTACTCAAGGAAGGAGAAGGAGATAAACAATCGACCAACCGCTTCAATGTACATGGCGCAGTGGATGTTCATGTAACGGACTTTATCCAAGTAACTCTCGACGGCACAGCTATCTTCAATGCTAACCACGGGCCATCTTGGAAAAATCAAAACTTCTGGACGCAGACAACTTCTGAACGGGTCAACGCTTATCCGCCTCTTATCCCCATTGACCGCATTCGATCGGAAGACGCTTATCTTGTGGATGAAGCCCGTAGTCAACATTCAATAATCAATGACGCTTACCTGGTGGGAGGCTCTTCGGGCTTCACACAAAATAATTGGCAGAATTTATACGGCGACCTTTACCTGGGTGGCTACGCGAGTACAATGGATAGACTGATGAATGTAAATATAGGTATTGACGTGGATTTAAAAAGCATCGCTAAGGGGTTGAGCTATCGTACCTATTTCGGTACAGACCACTATAACCGATACACGACTTCACAGAAGAATGAGTATGCTGTTTATATTCCTGAGACAGGGAACGAAGGAAGCATCCAAATCGCTAAGGAAGGCAATAATAACTTCGTCGGTAATCAGACTATGACCGGGGTTAATTTCTGCCGCCGCTATGGTTGGACGAATATTCTAGGCTATGACCGTAAATTCTCCGGAAATAATGAACTAAGCGTTGAGCTTACCTCTATTTATTATACTTATAAGGAGAATAATACGATATATACTGACCGTAACATGAACTTCGGTTTTCGCTCCAACTACATGAACAACAAGCGTTATGTTGCCGAATACAGTTCAGCTTATATTGGTGCTTCTCATTTGAAAGATGGCAACCGTTGGGGATATGCCCAAGCTTGGGGTCTTGCATGGATTGCAACTGAAGAGGATCTCTTAAAAAATATTGACAATTTAGACTATCTCAAATTTAAAGCAAGCTTTGGCAATACCAAGAGCGATCGTAGCGATGGTTATACCGGCTACCATCTCTTCGAAAATACTTATTCCGCAGGGTCGGCGTATAATTATGGCGACAATGCCGGATCTAATGCTATTATGATTCGAAACAGCGGCAATAATCCCAACCTTTCGTTTACTCAAAATAATCAATTTAATGCCGGTTTTGAGACCTCTCTGTTAGGAGACAAAATCTTTGTCGAAACGAATTATTTCAATAATTTGCGCTATGATATGGTTGAACGCCTTACGAGTTCTTATCCTGCTTATTGGGGTGGCGACAACTTCATTCCCTCAGATAATTATGGACGCTGGCGTGAACAAGGAATCGAGGCAGGAATCAACTTCCGTCAGAAATTCGGAGAATTTACTCTTGATGCGAGCCTGAATGCAATATGGACTTCCACCAAAATACTTCGTACTAATGAAGACGATTACGGTCCGGGCATGGGCTACCGGCAGAGCGTCGGAAAATCGGTATGGTCGGTATGGGGCTTGCAAGCTGATGGACTTTATACTCAAGCCGAAATTGATCAAATCAATGATCCCCGCACAAATGTCGTGTATTCTACTTACGGAATTGTGCGAGCAGGCGATATCAAATATCTTGATTTAAACAAAGATGGGAAGGTGGACGACAATGACATAACTGTAATCGGTTCATCGCACCCTACTTCCGCCTATTCGTTTACAATAAACACTTCGTGGCGCAATTTCAATCTTTGGGCATATATTAATGCTCAATTGGGGCGTAAAACCGTTGATGGCAGTACTGCCGTCAATGATTACTATTGGATTACTGGTGAGAAAAAATATCCTGCCCATCTTCTTGAACGATGGACAAGCGATAATCCGGATGTTAATGCGGCTTATCCGCGTCTGACCGTAAGTGAAATTGGAAACAACTATCGAAATTCAACTTTCTGGGTAAGTGACAAAAGCTACTTTTCGATGCCGGCAATCCAACTTACCTACACTTTCGACGAACATATTGCCAGCGCTTTGGCAATGAAGAAAGTCATGATATTCCTCCGTGCTGAGAACCTCTTCAAAGTAGGCCCAAATGCTGATATCCTACAACTCAATGTGGGATCAGAACCACAAATGAGATGGTATTACATTGGTATTAAAGCTCAATTCTAAATCGCCTAAAAATATGAAAAAGAATATAATAAAAACAACATTGATTCTGCCGGTATTTTTTATATGGGGATGCAACAGTTATCTTGACCCCGATATGGATAATGCTTACATGAAAGACGATATGCTCAAAAGAGCAAAATACGCCGAAGGCATTTTGTTGAATGCCTACAACAGTCTTCCCAACAACTTAATCTTGAATGATGTTGCCAGTGATGACGCCGTAAGTAATCAAGTGTCTGATAACATTGTTGATTTCCGCAGAGCGGCAAACGGCGAGTGGTCGTCATTCTACAACCCTTTCTCTCAATGGGACAGTTATTCTGCCATTGCTTATCTCAATCTTTTTTTAGATGAGTTTGCAGATCAAACAGTATGGTCGCCGACGAATACATGGCTACAAGAGAATTTTCGCCGCAGGCTCAAAGGCGAAGCACATGGTTTGCGGGCATATTACTATAGTCGATTGCTACAAAGTCATGCGGGTATCGGCGCTTTGTCCGGCACGTTGCTTGGGGTACCAATGGCGCTCGTATCAAACAGTTCAACTTTGCATCGAGCATCATTCGACGAGTGTATAAACATGATTCTCACCGACATCAAGATTGCCGTTGATTCACTTCCAGATCTTTATGCAGCAGCTCCTGTGGGCGATCCTGAAAAAGCCAATAAAGATGCCGTTTATGGTCCTAATTTCAAAAATCGAATGTGCGGCAGGATAGCAAAAATGATTAAAGCTCGTGTTTTATTACAAGCTGCCAGTCCTGCTTTCAATCCAACGGACGATGCCTCCAAATGGGCAGCGGCAGCCGATGCCGCTGCGGAGGTCATAGATGCTGCCGGAGGTGTTTCTGCATTATCGCCCACTCGACTGGATTATTATCTGTCTACAGACAATTCCGATCATCTTTGGCGCAGAGACGCAACAAACATCAGCGGTTGGGAAAAAAATAACTTTCCTCCTTCACTCAATGGCAACGGCAATACCAATCCATCGCAGAATCTGATAGATGCCTTTCCGTCTCTGAACGGTTATCCCATTGACAATTTAATTTCGGGACATATAAAAGCAACTCCATACATAAACCGAGATCCGCGCCTTGCCAAATGGATTATTTGTAATGGGACTATTTTCAAGGACGTTACGATAAACTCCATTGACGATCCGTTAGATGGAATTGGAAAGATAGCCGAACGTTCGACACGTTCGGGATATTACTTGCTAAAGTTTATGAATCCAAACGTTTCGGTAATATCAGGTTCGGTAATTCCACAATTGCACACAGTAAATCTGATGCGCTATACCGAAGCCTATCTGATATATGCCGAGGCTGCAAATCGTGCATGGGGGCCCGACGGCAAAGGTAATCACGCCTACTCTGCAAGAGATATCATTGCCCGGCTTCGCGTTACGGCAGGTATCACAGGAAATGATCCCTATTTAGCTTCTTTGACAAACAAAGATGATTTTGAAACACTTATACGAAATGAACGTCGTCTGGAAATGTGCTTCGAAAATGTACGCTTTTGGGATATACGCCGATGGAAAGACCTGGCAGCAATGAAAACTGAAGTCAAAGGTACAGCTACAGGAGGAATTAGCTCTTTTGTAGTTGAGCGGCGTCCTTTCGCCGACTATATGATTTATGGCCCCATACCCGTAACTGAAGTTCTGAAAGGACTTGAACAGAATCAAGGATGGTAACCGCAAATAAAGATAATAAAAAGAAGATAAAAGATATGAAAAAGTTAATTTTTTTAATATTACTTACAGCAGCAGCTTTCTCGTGCAAAAACACTTCTATTGAATTTGACAATTTTGAGAAGCAAACAATCTATTTTCCGATTCAATATCCAATACGTACTATTTCATTGGGTAATGATTTAGTGGATAATTCTCTCGAAAAAGAACACAAGTTTCATATAGGGGTAAGTGTAGGCGGTTTCTATAACAATAACGACCGCGACTGGAATGTCGACTTTGAAGTTGATCCCTTATTAGTACCTGATAATCATCTTATGCGCGACGCCGGTACGCTTAAGATACTCCCCTCCGATTATTATTCGCTCAATCCTTCAAAGAATGTAACAATACCCAAAGGTTCTTTCAACGGACTAATTGAGGTACAACTCACTGATGATTTTTTCGAAGATTCATTGGCAATTACAGGTAGATACGTTATTCCACTACGGATAACCGGACCAGGTAACAACATACTGCATGGACAGCCGGTAGCGAATGCGTCGGATGCACCTGACATCAATGATGCCTCACAGTGGGAAGTGTTACCCAAAGATTACACTTTATTTGGAGTAAAATATGTCAATCCGTACCATGGCAAATGGCTCCGCAGAGGTAGACTGACCGTGCGTAACCCAATGGGGGAAATAGTGGATACGAAAATTTATCATGCCCAGTATTTAGAACAGAATGAAGTTGTTTCACTTTCAACGGTTTCGCTTAAAGCCGTTACTTCCTCTATGAGTATTGATATCGAAACATTTTATTTAAGATTCGACGTTAATGATAGAGGTGAAATAGTAGTCAGTTCCGTTATTAATTCGCCGATAACGGTTATTTATGGTACAGGACTTTACAAGGAAAATGGAGACTACTGGGGCGGAACTCCGGAAAAACCCACTCCAAGAGACGTTATTTATCTCGACTATTTTTACAAACGTACATCCGGCGCCAATACATTCGACTGTGAAGTAAGCGATACGCTGGTATTTCGTGATAGAGGAATTGTCTATGAAGATGTTCGTCCAACAATTGTTACTTCAAGATAAAAAATGTTTTTATAATTTTTAACAATATGAAAAATATATTAAAATACATTTTAATAATGATAGTGGCTGTGGGGTGCAATGAAAATATGGATTATCCTCCTTTAGATAATCCATATTCAAATGATTCTTCGGCAGGCGATTCGGAATCGACAGTGGCTATTTATAATGATCCTGCAGGATTTCCCGGAGTATCACAATCCTCCATCTATGAAGTAACGCTGATACAAGGATCGCAACGAATTCGTATTCCCGTTTTCCAGAACGCCTGCCCCGTATACGAGGCGGGTTATATGGACATGACTCCTACGGATACTAATCCGTTGGGAATGTTTCAAGGTCGAAGCATCAGTTGGAGCAATTTTTCCTTTGCAGGGTCTATAACAATAGAGGTAAAAGTGATTGATACAGAGAAAGTACCAATGGATGCTTTTAATGTTAGGGTATTGCCTACCCGCTATGGTATTATGCCCTCTATAAAAAATGGTAATCTTGTAACCTTTACAATGACTAAACCCGGACAATGTTCAGTAGAAATTGGGACTAATGGTTACAAGAACGGACTGATGATTTTTGCTAACCCAATAGAAACTAACGTGCCGGATCCGGCGCATGACGATTCATACGCTGTTTTGGATCACGCTACGGCTTCAAGTATTGCAGCCGTACCTGAGGATAAATCGGGTCTCTATTTTAAGGCAGGCGTTCATGATATTGGCGTTTATGCAGTGCCGGCAAATATTAAAAATATCTATCTTGAAGGTAGCGCATGGGTTTATGGTGCAATTCACGTTTCGGGAACTCGCAGTAATACAGATGTAAAAATATTCGGTCGCGGGACACTCTCCTCCGGACATTTGAAATATCGCGAAGCCTATTGCATAGGTACGCCTCAGGACGGCAGCACGGCTGCCAACAGGATTACTGTTGAAGGAATCACTGTAGCTGATCCTAAATACTTTGCCATCCGGCTGATTGGGCGCAATAACCTTGTTTCTTGGACTAAAGTGATCGGCGGTTGGATTTATAACTGCGACGGTATTGCCGTTTTTGCCGGCTCGACGATCAAAAACTGTTTCTGTTGGGCAAACGATGACAACATCAAAGTTTATCGCGACAATATCACCGTTGAGGATATGGTACTCTGGCAATTGAACAATGGAGGCGCTATCCAAATGGGTTGGGATGGCGCACAGGCAACCGGCGTAACAATCAAAAGGGTCGATTTGCTACATGCCGAATGGAACAATTCGGCGACCAACCGGGGCGTACTCAGTTTTGTGGGTAATCGTTATGCTAATGCTAATTCAAATTGCTGGCAAAAGAATATGACTATTGAGGATCTGGTAACCGAGACTCCTGTGCGTCTAATCTGGCGTATTTCGCCCGAACAACCCATTTCCGGAGTAATTACTCCCGCTTTTGTTGACGGCTTAACGATGAGGAATTGGACTGTGTTGATGAACAAAGCGCTGGGATCAAACAATTACATCAATGGTGTTTCAGACGATTATATTATGAAGAATTTTCTTTTCGACAACGTCAATTTGAACGGCGTGAAGTTAACAGAAGAAAATTGGATAACGCAAGGCAATTTCGAAATCAAAAACTTGGAACTGCCGACTTTCAAGTAAAAACGACAATTAAAATAATAAAATGATAATGATATGAAAAGTTTTTTTAAATTATTAATATTGAGTAGTTTAGTGCTATTCTGTTCGTGTGAAAAAAATGAACTCGAGGAAGAGTCTTACGAAACTTACTTTTCTGTCCCCACACAGATAAACAAAATTAATTCTGCCGCTAACGGTTATTTCATTTCCATCGAAGCTTCAGCCGACGTTTCATGGAACGCAACCATACCTACGGGAAGTGGTAATGACTGGATAACTCTCGATACAATGTCTGGAAAAGGCAATGGTTCAATAAACTTCAATCTTAAAGCCAATGAAAGCCGGAACAGTCGTTCAATTGAGATTACTTTTACAGCTTCTTCCGACCGTTCGTCAACACTCATGCCATCTCAAAAATGTGTTATAAGTCAAATTGGAACGGCTCCTGCCATCGAAATATATCCTGTTGGTACGGATTCCATTTCCACTACTGCTGTTCCGAACTATACCATCGCAGTAACTGCTAATGTAACATGGACGGCTTCAATACAAATCACTTCCGGTTCTGAAGGATGGATCAGTATCATAGCTCCCCCCGGAACTCCCGTTACAGGTGAAGGCGAGGTCAAACTCAATATCCTCGAAAATACAAGCGTGGAATCCCGCGTTGCGATCGTTACCATAGCTTCAACCGACGATCCTGCACTCAAGAAAACCCTTACCATCATTCAACAGGGCGTCATACCTTCAATCGTTCTGTCGCCTACGGGTATGGAATCAATCTCTGCTAAAGCCAATGAAGTCTACCAGGTTACGGTTACATCAAACATCGAGTGGCAATCCTTTGTTGAAATAGATCAAGGCGACGAGGCAGATTGGATCATGATAAAGTCTCCTGCCGGCGCCTTTACGGGCAACGGAAGCATTATCCTCAACATAAAGGCTAATAACGGCGCGGCTAAGCGAACCGCAATTTTGCATGTTAAATCAACTGCTTCTTCTACAAGTACCAATCCGGACCAAACACTTACTATTACCCAAATCAATGCAGGCGCAGTATTCTCCATATTTATACCCAAATACACCGTACTTACGACAGGATCGGCAGCAATGAACATTTCTCCTTATCCTTCCGGTGAGGCACAAAATGTGGATGTGGATGTTATCTCTAATGCTTCAGGTATAACTATAGAATTTTCCCATCCGTTATCTGCGGGCAACTATATAGTCAATTCGCTCACTTACGGCGCAAATTCATCTGTTGATGTAGGAGTAGTCATTACCACCGACAATGCAGGCACAGTCACCTTTGTAGAACATTGGGATGTAGCGTTTAACTGTTTTGGCGGCAGTTTAGCTGAACGTCCGATAGCCATCAAAAATCTTGCCGACCTCAATACCTTACGTACAGCAGTAAATGCCGGCGATAATTATGCGGGAATTATTCTCAAACAGACAAGCAATATTGCTTTAGCCGGCGATTGGAATCCCATAGGTAATGTCGACGCGAATCCATTTGCAGGTATATACGATGGAAATAATCAAAGCATTACCAACCTGCATATATCTTCAGGTGCAGACAGGGCACTTTTCGGATACATTGGAGGCGTAAATGCCGATTCTGTAGCTGTTATTAAGAACCTGATTATTGAAGGTTCAGGTGGAATCGTTGCCGATGTTACAGGAGAGGATGGAGCTACGGTAGCCGGTATGGTAGCAGTCGTTGCTGCCAATACACTCATTGATAATTGTATCAACCGAGCTAATATCACTGCTCCGGGTATTGGCAATATTGGTGGTTTGGCAGGTAAATGTACAGGAGACAACATTACCATAGCAGGTTGCAAAAACTACGGTAAAATTATCGGAACAGGTGGTAATAACGGTGGAATAGCAGCGAGACTGAGCTCGACTGCAAATGAAAATATCCATATCACAAGTTGTCGTAATTATGGCGATCTGGAAATTGCTTCTACGACAACAAGCGTTACTGGAGGCGTCGTAGGATGTACGGTTAATCCTGCCAAAGCTGAAATAAAATGGTGCAGCAATCATGGAAACATAAGTCTAAATGGCGTTAATGCTCCCAATGGCACCGGTGGTATCATTGGTTCTCTTTTGGGTAATTCTGTGGTGCAGGAATGTTTCAATCTTGGAAATATTAATGCATTTACTAACACCGGAGGTATTGCAGGCTTGATGAATCCCGGAGCAGGAGCTACAAACACTTCAAGCATCAATAATTGTTACAACAAAGGGACTATACTCTATACGACCAGGACTGCGGTTAATAATGGCGGTATTGCGGGGAATTTAACCAATTATTGGACTGCTCCCGTAGAATACTGCTATAATGCCGGTGCAACTGCTATGCCGCCAACCGCAGCAGACAGATATAGCGGCATAGCCAGCGCTAATAATATCCCTAATGGCAGCCTGTCCGCTTTTTCCGGGGTCAAGGGATGTTTCTATGAATCGGATCTGGGTTATGTTGGCGGACTTGGAGGTAATGTTCCACCCACTGACGTAACCGGTGCGGCAGAAGGAAAAACAACTGCAGAGATGAAAACAGCTACTCCTTATACTGCAGATTGGAGCGCTTTCATCTGGCAATTTACTGTAGGGCAATATCCATCGTTGAAGAATAATCCCGAAAAGTAGTTTTGGTTATGACAAAAAAATTATTTCTCATACTTCTTGTAATTGAGGCGCCCGGGTTGATAGGATGCTCGGGAAACCTCAATTACAATGCAGGCGACTTAATCAATAATGGTTGGAAACCTTATCAATCGACAGCATATTATGTTGATTCACAAAATGGAAATGATACTAATACAGGTTTGTCCAGCGATCAGGCATGGCGTTCATTAGAAAAAGTTGAAAGCCAGCATTTATTCCCCGGCGACAGTGTTAGATTTAAAAGAGGATCGGTATTTACAGAAGCTTTTTATATTGTTGATTCCGGAAATTCTGAAAATTATATTACAATAACCGATTATGGAAACCCTGAGTCGCCGGCGCCATCGTTTACCAATCCTGTATTCGATAGGGAGAATAATAACTTTGGAAACTGTATCCGGTTGAAAGGAAGTTATATTTTACTGGAAAATATATATTGTCATCATACGGTTGCCGAATTACCGCCAAGCTACAGCGATTTTCTCTCCATTTGGGAATTGGGGGCCATTTATATAGATAAAACTGCAAGTCATTGTATTGTGCGAAACAATGAAGTGTATAATTGCGGCGTAGGCATCAAAAGTTACGGAGGAAATACACTCATTGAAAATAATTATATCCACGATTGCAACAGAGTCTTGGGAGAATGGAATTGGGGACCGATCGGTATTTGGCTGGGAGGCGATTACCAGGAGGTATGTTACAACCGTATTTTCAATTACAGTGTTGTTGATCCACGTATTTACTGGGGACCTGATGCCTATGGCAGCGGCGCTGACGGTGGCGCAATCGAAATCGATGATGCACGGATTTCTAAAGCCAATATTTCGATTCATCACAATTACACTCGCGACTGTCAAGGATTTTTAGAAGTGACGTGGAGTGATTTACAACAAAATCCATCATACGCCAATTTTCATATTCATCATAATGTGAGTGATGATTATCAACAATTTGTTGCTTTATGGCGTAGCGCTAATTTCCGGATTGAAAACAATACCATCATCCGGCGGAAAAAGAATGTCAATGACTGGGGTGTTTTCAACATTACTCAGTTTAATGCAAAAAACCTGATACGAAACAATATCGTGGTGGTTGAAAATGATATTGTTATTTTCAATGTAGGGAAGAATGGAACAGCCCAGCCGGCAAATATTATTGAAAATAACTTGTATTATGCAGCATCCGGCACTTTAAATATTGGAAAAGAAGGTCCCGGAGAATCATGCGTCATTGCCGATCCTCAATTCAAAAATTATATAAAAGGGGAAAATACCGCCGATTTTTCAATTACTGCCGAAAGCCCAGCGCGTAATAAAGGCATTGATTTGGGATACAAATTTGATTTTATAAACACATATATTCCTCAGGAAAATATTCCAGACATAGGTGCTTTCGAGTATAAATCATATTAAAATGAAAAATAAAAAATTCTATTGGTTCTCTTGTGTGCTTAGCCTTACAGGCATTACTCAACCCGCCTCGCTGCGTGCACCTCCCCGAGGCGGGCGCCGAAAAGCGCACAGATAAAATCACCATTCCGGATGTAAATGTACATCATTATTTTGATGAACTCGCCAAAGAAGAAGAACAGAAACAATAACTGTAGATTGTTGGTTTTCCTTTCAAATAACCTAACGATTCGAGAAAGACATCTGCATCATAAAGTGTACGACAATAATTGTGGGGATTGTCTTTCTTGTAATTAAAAAAACCATGACTTTCTCCTTCATAAATAATGACTTTACAGTACGAACCTGTATCTTTCATTTTTTGTTCAAATTTTTGAGCTGTGCTTACAGAAACAATATTGTCTTTAGAACCAAGTAAAAACAAAGTAGGCGGCGCACCTTTTGTTATGTTATGTAATGGTGATATGGCAGGAAAAAATTCAGCTACGCGCTCATACCCATATCCTTCTTTTGAATTGTCAATCACAGGGTTAAATAATACCAACGCATTAGGTTTTCCATCTATGGATAAATCATCGTCAGCATGATCAAATTCTTTACATAAAGCTGTAGCCGCAGCTAAATGCCCTCCGGCAGAACCTCCGGATGCAATTATTTTATTAGGATCGACTCCAAGTTTCATTGCATTTTTTCGAACATAACGAATAGCCGCTTTAGCGTCTTTAACACATTCATTTGGTTTAACTCCATCTTTCGATTCGATTCGATAATCGACCAATATGGCTACTATGCCACGACTTGCAAAATATTTGGCTTGATGTACAAACTGTTGCGGCGTTCCGCTCTGCCATCCTCCGCCAAAGAAAAATAGAACGGCAGGACATGAATCCTGAGGATTAATTTTTTCAGGATTAAAGACTTGCAATTTTAGATCTATCCCATCAATATTTTTGTACGTATAGAGTGTAGGAGCGCCATTAATTTGCGCAGAAAACCCAATTAATAATTGTACCGATAAAAAAATCCTTTTAATCATTTCCTCTTCCTCCTCGCCATCCTGTAAGTTTAGCCGATTTCTGAAATATAATATCTGGAGGCGTCAAACGTTGATAGCGTATTTCCTTGTTTGCAAAAGATACTTGCAAATCGGAATGTTCTGAAGCTGGCATAGAAAATACTGCAAATGTTGCAATCAGGATAAAAAATGACATTATTAGAATATTGCGAAAATGTTGCATACGAAAATGAGTTAACGAGCAAATGAGTTGATTAGTAAACAAATACGTACTTTATGCTCTTGGATGTGTGAAATACATGGATGTTTCATAATTAAAATTTTAAATAATTCTTCTTACCGATTTTTTTAGTATCATCTGTGGTTTTAAAAGAACCTGTTTAATTCTATTTTCTTCTTTATTAATCTGAGAAAGCAAAAATTTGACGGCAATTTTACTAATATCATTGACCGGTTGAGCAATGCAAGATAATGGGGTCTCCAAATAATTAAGATACGGATGATCGTCAAAAGTTATTAAAGAAATATCGTCCGGAATACGGATATTCATTTCTTTCAAAGCTTTCATACAACCCAATGCAATAGTATTACTTAAAGTGAAAATAGCTGTTGGCATCTGTTTTTGATGAAACAGTAATTCAGTTTCCAAATAACCATTCTGCAAACTGAAGTCATCGCCTGTAACAATATAATCATGGAAACCTGCTTCTTCCATCGCAATTTTGAATCCTTTAACTCTCAATTTATTCGGCGTGGAGTACTGTACTCCCTGTATACAGGTAATTCTTGAATGACCATTTTCAATCAGATGTTTAGTAGCGTTATAGGCGCCTTCATAATTATCGGTTGATACAAATGGTAATTCAGAATCTTCAAAATAGCGGTCGATACAAATAATAGGAAGTCCGCGATCATAAAGTGACTTGATATGATCCCATTGATTTCCGTTTGGAACAATAATCAAACCATCTACATTTCGCGATATCATTTGCCGCAGTTCCCACTTCTCAATCTCAAAATTTTCATCACTGTCGCTTATCATTGTAGTGAACCCAAATCTTCTTATCTCTGCATTTATATTACTTGCTAAGTCTGCAAAAAATGGATTCTGGAGTGTTGGAATAATTAGTGCAATCGTATTGCTTTTTCCTGTACGAAGGCTTGCTGCAAACTTATTGGGAATATATTTCAGTTCTTTGGCAACTTCGTTGACCTTTTGCTGCGATTTCTTACCGATTCTAAATTGTTCGGCCTTCCCATTTAGCACTCTTGACACCGTTGAAATTGATAACCCGGTCTTTGTTGCGATATCGTTAATATTAATCTTTTGAGCCGCCATAGCATAAACGTTTTTGCAAAGTTAATGATAATTTTGGGAATTTGAAATTATTTAAATGAATAACTTTAAAAATGTCAAAATTAAGGCTTTAGACAAAAAAACAAAAGCGGAATTTACTTTAAGTAAATGAACATTTTGTCGACGGAGCGTAACGCAGAGTTTGTGGTATAAAATGAAAGAATCATTTTTCATGCTTAAAAAAAGATTTTTCTCTCAATTAAAAAATGCACAAACGTTTGTTTAATTAAAAAATACTGTCTATCTTTGCAAAAGATTAAAATTCAATATTGCTTATATGGAACAAAAAACAATTAAAAAAATATCTTCCGTTTTATTGCCAAGTGTATGTACTCTGGGCGCGTTGGGAGTACCAACAATGGCGTTGAGAGGAACAGAGGATTTTTCAAAGAAAGAAAAACAAGTTCCTAATATTGTCCTCATTCTTGCAGATGATTTAGGATATGGAGATTTAAGTTGTTACGGAGCTACTAAGATTCAGACTCCGGTATTGGATCAAATGGCATCTGAAGGAATGCGGTTTACTAATGCTTATGTCTGTTCTTCACTTAGCTCGCCTTCGCGATATGGTATTTTAACCGGACGTTATTCTTGGCGGACACGTTTGGAATATGGAGTCTTGAACAGTTATGATAAACCATTAATTGAACCTGAACGAACAACAATTGCATCCTTGCTCAAAAGCCATGGTTATTACACTGCTTGTGTTGGGAAATGGCATCTTGGGCTTGATTGGGCATTGAATGATAAAGCGCCTGCTGATTCTGAAAAAAAAGTTTTCAGTTCGGCCAAAAATAATCTGCAAGCTTATATTGATTTTTCAAAACCTGTAAAAGGCGGTCCTGTGGAGCGAGGATTTGACTACTTCTTCGGAATGGCAGGTTCAAACAATATGCAGCCTTGGGTATATATCGAAAATGATCAAGTATTGCAGCCTCCTTCTGAATATCAAAAACCATACGATTTTATTGCAGAAAATGTAACACGGGCTCCTGATTGGGATATGAAAACCGTAAATCAAGTGATTACACGGAAAGCGGTAGAAGTAATTAATAAGCATTTCGCCAATAATGAAAAACAGCCATTTTTCCTTTATTTGCCAACAAGCGCCATTCATCGACCTTGTTTGCCGACGTTTACCAAAGGAAAAAGTCAGGCAGGATTAAGGGGAGATATAGTTGTAGAGCTTGATTGGAGCATAAACGAGATAATAAAAGCATTAAAAGCGAATCATGCATATGAAAACACTTTGCTGATTTTTACTTCGGATAACGGACCGCGTCCAGGCGATCCCGTTCTATGGATTAATCGATACAGAGATGGATATAAAGGTGAAAACTATGAGGAATACCAGGAATATTTTGGAAACTTTAAACCGGAATATATTAATGAAAAAGGGAATGTTATATGGAAAAACGGATGGTTGACATACAATCACCGCTCTTCGGGCGATTTTCGCGGATTCAAACAAGACCCGTTGGAAGGCGGCTTAATAGTGCCTTTCATTGTACATTGGCCAGGCAAAGTAAAATCTGAAACAGTAAATAACAATCTGATTTGTTCCGTAGATATCCTTGCAACTTTCGCCGATTTAATGGGCGATCAGTTAAAAGAAAACGAAGGCGAAGACAGTTACAGCTTTCTTTCTAATATGCTCGACGCCAAAGCTCCCCAGGTTAGAAAAACTGTAATCCCTGCAAGCGGTAGCAGCGGCGCTTTAATTGCGCTTCAAGATGGATGGAAATACATTGAACCGGCTAAGTCCGGCAGATGGCCGGAGACGTATTATGACGATATTCAGGGCGATAAAGTTCCTCGTTTATTTAACTTGAATAACGACGTATCAGAAAGTGTTAACCTGTATGACAAAATGCCGGATAAGGCGGCGGAATTAGTGAAAATAATCGATCAGGTCAAGACAAATCCAAAAAGTGAAGCCAATAGTATTCGGTTAAACCGAACAAGAAACATAAACACAAATAATTAAACGCAATTATGAGTAAAATAGTAGTGATTGGGAGTTCAAATATTGATTTGATAGCAACAGTAAAAAACTTTCCGGCAGCGGGAGAGACTATTATAGGAAAATCATTTCTTCAGGCGATAGGAGGTAAAGGGGCTAATCAGGCAGTTGCAGCGCATAAATTAGGCGGAGATGTAAAATTTATCACTTGCCTGGGAACAGATGTAGATGGGCAGAATACCTTGAAATATTTTAGGGAAACAGGCCTAGATGTTTCTTCTGTGCTTCTTGTTGAAGAAACTCCCTCCGGAACAGCAATTATACTAGTTAACGAAAACGGAGAAAATTGTATTGTGACAACGCCGGGAGCAAACCATCTGTTGTTACCTGATTATATTCATAAAATAAAAGATGACATTGCTGCCTGCGACATGGTATTACTGCAAATGGAAATTCCATACGACACCATAAAAACTGTTTGCGAGCTTGCTCATAAGCAACAAAAAACGATTATGCTTAATGCTGCTCCTGCCTGTCGTTTAGATAAAGAATTGATCAAAATGATTGATGTTTTGGTAGTCAATGAAACGGAAGCAGAAACAGTTTCAAGTGGGAAAATTGATGAAATCGGAGAAAAAGCTATCATAGATAAATTATTGGAATTAGGAGCAAAAACAGTTGTACTGACTTTAGGAAAACAAGGTTGCCTGTTGAAAAACGAAAAGGAAACTTATTCTATCCCGGCATTCTGCGTGAAAGCCTTAGATACTACTGCCGCGGGCGATACTTTTTGTGGAGCCTTGGCAGCAAGATTAACGCGTGGAGAAGGATGGGAACAGGCATTAAAGTTTGCTACTGCCGCATCGGCCATTTGTGTTAGCAGAATAGGCGCTCAGCCGTCTATTCCTACCGAAAAAGAAGTTAATGAATTTTTATGTAAAATTTATATTGCATAAATGATCAAGGCAAATTTACGAAAAAACAAAAATAATAAATCATTATAAGTATTTATGAAAAATTTAATTCTATTATTAGCTTTATTCGTTACCGGATGTTCCTCATCTATAAAAACAAAAGAGGAGAGCGGTAACAGTAACAAAAGGATTATACTTTCAAAAGAAGTATTGAAAGACAAAATTAAGGGAGCTTGGGCGGCTAAGACTATTGGCGTAACTTTTGGCGCGCCGTCAGAGTTTAAATACAACACAACAATGATTCAAGACAATCAAAAACTTGTCTGGAGTGATTCCGCAATGGCAGTAGAATACAGGGAGCGTCCCGGAACGTATGACGATGTTTATATGAATTTTATGTTCATGAAAGTAATCGAAGAACAAGGGATTGACGCTCCTGCTCTAATCTTTGCCGAATCGTTTGCCAATGCCGACTGTAAATTGTGGTATGCTAACCAAACTGCCCGGTATAATATTTTAAACGGACTCGCGCCGCCGCAATCAGGACATTGGCTAAATAACCCCTGCGCCGATGATATTGATTTTCAAATTGAGGCGGATTTTGCCGGTCTGATGTCGCCGGGAATGGTCAATTCTGCCGCTAAAATCTGCGACAAAGTTGGGCATATTGTGAATTACGGCGATGGCTATTACGGCGGTTTATTTGTATCTTCCCTTTACACTTTTGCTTTGATGGCGGATAGTACTAACGAAATTGAATCCATCATTAAAAAAGCATTAAAAGTAATTCCCGCTGAAAGTAAATTTGCTCAATGCATCAGTGATGTCATCAAATGGTATAAAGAAAATCCTTCCGAATGGAAATCTACCTGGTTTAAAACCAGCAGAAAATGGGCCATTGATATTGGTTCTCCTTTAGGCGTCTTTCAACCGTTCAACATTGATGCAAAAATCAACGCTGCCTGGGTGGTTTTAGGTTTGCTTTATGGTAAGGGCGATTTTACCCGCACTTATGAAATAGCAACCCGATGCGGCGACGATGCCGATTGTAACCCTGGAACAGCAGGAGCAGTTTTAGGCGCTATAGCCGGCTATAAAAATATTCCGGACTATTGGAAGCAAGGGATTGATAAGGTAGAAAATATTCCATTTATGGGAACCTCTGTTTCATTACTTGATGCATACGATATGTCGTATCGCCATGCTGAAGAAATGATCCGGAGAAACAACGGGGAAATAAGAGAAAACGAAGTGGTAATCCAACTTCAGAAACCCGAAACTGTTCCTGTAGAAGTCGCTTTTGAAGGACATTACCCTGTTGCAAAAGTAGTTCCTCAAACAATCAATAATGAAATTGTGTTTGATTTCGAAGGGATTGGTTTTGCTTTGGCTGCGCCTGCCGATGGGAAAGGATATAAGAAAAATTACGTGTTTGAAACCGAAATGTATATTGATGGGGTATTGATTGAAAAAGCAAAACTCCCAACAGAAATCAATAAACGAAGGTTCACTCCGTTCTGGCGGTATCAGCTACCTATGGGGAAACACAAAGTGGTCGTCAAAATTTTGAATCCCCTCGACGATATCAAACTACAATACCGTTATGCCATTATATATGGAGATAAACCATTTGAAATAAAATTGTAGCTTAGAAAAATATATAATAATGAATCCAAAGTTATTTGTATCAACAGCAGCCGTTGCATTAATAGGTACAGGAACAGGGCAGGCGCAAAGCAAACCAAAAGAAGAAAAACCTATGAACGTCGTCTTCTTTCTGGTTGACGATCTGGGTTGGAGCGACACAGGATGTTATGGTAGCCGTTTTTATGAAACGCCCAACATCGACCGTTTTGCAAAAGAAGGAGTTCGATTTACTAATGCTTACGCCGCATGTCATGTAAGCTCTCCTTCGCGCGCAAGTATTTTAACGGGGAAATATCCTGCTTCAATTAATTTGACCGATTGGCTTCCGGGCAGGCTTGATTTCCCATTTCAGAAATTAAAAAACGTACAGATTAATCAACATTTACCTTATAATAAACCGACCATTCCAACGACGCTTCAAGAAAACGGATATCATACAGCTATTTTCGGAAAATGGCACTTGGGAGAAGATTCAGCTTCAACGGCAAGACAAGGTTTTGATTTGCATGTACCCTCAGGCTGGAATAAAGGTTGGCCAAACAAAGGATATTTTTCACCTTATGGATTGAAGGGATTAAAAGATGGGCAGGAAAGTGAATATCTTACCGATCGCCTGACTACAGAAGCGCTGAAATACATCGAAGAGAATAAAGACAAACCATTCTTCTTGTATCTGTCTCATTTTGCGGTACACGATCCCATTGAAGGACGCCCTGACTTAGTCGAAAAATATAAAAAAAAATCGGATCAAATGATTGTATATCAAAATTATGCTTATGTACTGGAAGGTGATCCGGATACGCCTTTTGATGAAAAATCGTACCGAGATCATGAAGGATACCGTATTTTTTCCGACCGTACTGTTAAAATTAAGCAACATCAGGATAATGTAGAATTTGCGAGTATGGTTGAAAGTATGGATGAAAGTTTTGGCAGGGTACTTAACGAACTAAAAAAATGGGGCATCGACGATCATACTATTGTTATTTTCTATTCTGACAATGGAGGAATGTCGGCTGCTAATTTTTACAGTCCTGATCGAGTAATTCAAGATAATAAATTGGATAAAGCTTTTTCTACTTCCAACTTGCCGCTACGCGGCGGTAAAGGCTGGCTTTACGAAGGAGGCATCAGAGTGCCGTTGATTGTAAAATGGCCGGGCAAAGGACTGCAAGGGGTTGTTTGCGATGTACCTGTCACAGGACCCGACTTTTTCCCAACTATTTTAGATATGTTGAAAATAAAGACTAAACCAGAGTTGCAATCAGACGGGATAAGTTTTACACCTTTGTTGAAAGGTGAAACTAAAATTGATCGGGATGCCATATTCTGGCATTTTCCTCATTACAGCAACCATGGCATGCAAAGTCCAGGAGGAGCCGTGCGTTGTGGCGATTATAAATTATTGGAATATTATGAAAACAATACAGTTCAACTGTTTAATCTGAAAAATGACAGGGAAGAGCAACACGATCTCGTTTCCTCTGAACCCGAGATAGTGAACAAACTGCGTGAAATGCTTCATAATTGGAGAAAGCAGATAAACGCAAAAATGATGGAGCCTAATTCTGAATATAAAGTTATACCATAAAAAATTAAGGCTACTTCTAAAATCAATCTATTATGCTTATCGTAATGGCAATTATCTTTTGCAGGACAGCAAGTCAACGAGTCTTTATAAACAAGGGCTAAAGAATGAACATGAATGCGATTGCCCCATTTGCTCATCCTTTATATGTGATGTTGAAACCCGTAGGCGCTTTATGCAACCTTCGGTGTAATTATTGTTATTATTTGGGAAAGAAAAATCTCTATCCTCAGACAAGCAATTATTTGATGAGCGAGGAGATTTTAGAACGGTTTATTGAACAATATATTCAATCTCAAAGCATGAATGAAGTTTTGTTTACATGGCATGGAGGAGAACCGCTAATGCGAAACCGAAACTTCTTCAAGAAGGCATTGGAGTTTCAACGAAAATACGGAAGAGGCAGGCCAATTGATAATTGTATTCAAACAAACGGAACATTACTCACCGACGACTGGTGTAAATTTTTTAAGGAGAATGGTTTCCTTGTAGGAATATCTATTGACGGACCTCAGCATTGTCAGGATATCTATCGGCGAACAAAAGATAACCGTCCGACTTTTCTTTCAGTGATGAAAGGCATTGAACTCCTCAAAAAGCATAATGTAGAATTTAATGCTATGGGAGTTGTAAATGACTATAATGCAGATTATCCGCTTGAATTTTATCACTTTTTCAAGAGTATTGATTGCCACTATATTCAATTTTCGCCCATCGTTGAGTTAATTGATGGAAAGTTAGCTATCTGGAATGTACCTTCAGAAAAATGGGGAGATTTCCTGATTGCTATTTTTGACGAATGGGTACGAAAAGATGTTGGAACGTTTTATATACAGTATTTTGATTCCACATTAGCAAATTGGGTAGGGGAGCAACCCTGTATCTGTACACTGGCAAAAACATGTGGACACGCCGGCGTAATGGAGTTTAACGGAGATGTATACGCCTGCGACCATTTTGTTTATCCTGAATATAAATTAGGAAATATTCGAAACCAAACGCTTACCGAAATGATATATTCCGATAAGCAAATTAAATTTGGAAACAACAAGCAAGATTCTCTTACTTCGCAATGCAAAGCCTGTCAATTCCTATTTGCCTGCAATGGAGAATGTCCCAAAAATCGGATTATAAAAACTGATTCCGGAGAAGCAGAATTGAATTATTTGTGCAAAGGATACTATAAATTCTTTGAACATGTAGCTCCTTACATGGATTTTATGAAAAAAGAACTGTCGACGCAACGCTCTCCTGCGAATGTGATGAGGCTAATTGGCCAATAATAAGATTTTTATATTCACTATTAAACTCCCATTATCCTTACGTAGATGAATGTTATCTCCTCCTCACATTCTCCTCCCCTAATCCTACCTGATCAAATGGGTTGTTTACAAAAAATATTTCTCCCGAAGAGGTGATATATCTGGGTATTTTTTCTATTTTTGTCCCGAAAGATTTCATGATTATCTATCTAAAAAGATTCCGGATCTAGAGTATTTATGGTAAATTTATAATTTATGAAAGTTTTATACGACAATCAGATTTTTTCTATGCAGCAATTTGGAGGTATTTCAAGATACTTTTACGAATTGATCCGGATTTTAAAAAATGATATTCATTATAGTTTACCTATTGTTTTTTCAAATAACCATTACCTTCAAAACCTGGATATTACAACTTTCCGAACATTCTTTCCCAATCACAAATTCAAAGGACGAACAACAATCATCCAACTTTTTAATTATCTTTTACAAAGAAAGTTTTTTAATTCGGATTATGATATTTTTCATCCGACCTATTATAATCCGTATTTTTTAAAGTATATAAAAAAGAAACCGTTTGTTCTTACGATTCACGATCTGACGTATGAAAAATTTCCTGTCAAACTTCTGCAAAACGATTGGACTATCAGAGGAAAGAAAATACTAGTAGAGAAAGCCGGACAAATTATTGCCGTGAGTGAAAACACAAAAAAGGATATCGTCGATATGCTTCATATCGAACCGGACAAAGTAAGAGTTATTTATCATGGATGCAGTTTGAAACCCTGTTATGAAAAAAGGATGAATTTACCCGACCGCTTCTTATTATTTGTCGGAGAAAGAGGCGGATACAAAAATTTTGAAAACCTGGCAAAAGCTTTTTCTTCTTTATTACAGGTTGATAATGAATTGAAATTGGTTGTAACCGGTAGACCTTTTTCTCCGGATGAACAATTTTTTTTCAAATCTTTGAGAATTGAAAAAAACGTAATTCATTATTTTACGGACAACGAATCTTTAGCAGAACTTTATTCTTCGGCCTTGGCATTTGTTTATCCGTCTGTTTACGAAGGTTTCGGCATTCCAATCCTTGAGGCGTTTACGTGCGGATGCCCTGTTATATTGAGTCGAAGCAGTTGTTTCCCCGAAATAGCCGGAAATGCCGGAGTATATTTCGACCCCTTCAACGTCGATTCCATCATTGAATCTATAAAAAGCGTTATGTTCCATCACTCATTCCGTAACGAATTAATTGAAAAGGGAAAAGAACGGTCAAAATATTTTTCTTGGGAAAAAACGGCAAAAGAAACGCTGAAATTGTATCAATCTTTTTAGTAACAAGTAAAAAATAAGTTAGTAATTTAGGTTGTTTTTATCAGGTAATTCCATTTAGGGATTTTGTCGTCAAAAACGATTTGATGATTGAAATCAGTTTTGAATTTATCATCTACCCTCCTTTTGCTAGGGTAATTTTGGATATTAATAGATGAATACACAATCAATCCCGTAGAGGTTGTTGTATCATCGGTGAGTTCTTTGACAAATTGGATATTATAAAAAGGGACGCCCAGCCATGCGCGTGTAAGTTGAGAAAATAGGAATTTATTTTTAGTCGGCAATCTTTTTAAAACCGAAAATTCCGCGAAGCATTGTTGGTTAATCAATTGCTTTGCAGAATCTTCGGTTTTCTATCAGGTTTTACGGTAATAATTCTTCAATCATTTTCTGCATTTCCGCAGTTCCCGGAAATCCGTCCAATTTATGTTTTAATGTTCCGGTGGAATCATATATCAAATAGGTAGGTATTACATCTATTTGAAAGTGAACGCTTAGATATTCCTTTTCTTCTTCCGTTAGATAATAATGTTTGCCGTCAATACCGGATATTTTCTTTTTCCAGAGTTCAGCAGGTGAAGAAGGATCGGTAATATAAATAAAAACTACCTTTTTATCCCGTAATTCTTCTTTCATTCCTTTCATTTTTTTTATTGCATCCAGACAAGGTCCGCACCAAGTTGCCCAAAAATCAACCACTACCACGTTTCCTTTGTGGGAAGATACAATGGCTTCCATCAGTTTGTCTTTATTGATGGCTGGTGTTTCTTTGATTATTCCGGACAATTTTGCCTGTTTTACCGTCTCTTCGTTTGCTGTAAATAGAAACTTAACAAAAGTCGGATTCTTGAAATAAATTTTGATATCTTCCTTTTGTTGGTCGGAAAAAGGCTTTAGTTCTTCGTCTAATTGTTTCCAATAGGCATGTAACGCTAACATATCATAAAACAGGCCGGTATCCGAACCTGTCAAATCTGCCATAGTTGCTTTTACTTTTTTCAACCAATCCGTTATCGGCCAACTGTCGATGCGGGGAATATTTAAAACATTGTTATCAAGTATCTGTCGGAATATTCCGGGATAAGCCGGTGCATTGAAAAGCGGAGGATTGTTCATATCAAAAAAACGAATGAAAGAATAATACGATTTGTCAGGTTTTACCGGCACAAAAACCGTATCATTCTCATTTTTCACAGCCGACTGATTTTCATACAAATAGCGAACCATATCTTCATATCCAAATAAATAATTTATAAAAGTGTACCATTTCAATTGCCTATACTGCAATTGTTTTAAACTTTCCGGTAAATCGTCATTATCTTTAACAGTTAACAATTGTTTTTCCGTCCATTCCAGAATATATTTCTTGTATTGGTCAGGAGACATGTTGAAGTGTAATCCGCATAAACTATTCGGATCATATACTTTTTGAATAAACTCCATAAATTGCCTGTTTATTTTATCCATATCTTCCGGCGTCAATCCTTGTCCTTTAATTATTTTGATTTGTATTTCACTTTTTTCATTCAATGACAGATCTATCTTGGTTGCTTTATCCGGCGACAAGAAAAAAGCTCCGTAATCGTTGTCATTAACTGAGAATAGTGCATAAACGGAATGAAAAAGGGGGATCGAAAGGGAAAAACTACCGTCCGGTTCTAAATGGGTTTCATATTCATCCACCTGTTTTGATGTTCCAAGAATAGAGTTCGGAACAGTTATTTTTACAGAAAATATTTGACCGACAGGAAAATGGCCGGAAAATTTACCCGAAAGCGTTGCTTTTCCTGTCGGCTCTGTTGAATGAGAACAAGCTAACGCTATGATGACATAACTAAAAATAAGTATGTATTCGAAAAAATATTTCATATTGTTCGTTTTTATTTGTGAAAACTTATTCTGTTTTATCAACTTTACATTAGTCCGATCAAACACTTATTTACCATGGACATCTACTCATACCACTTACTAATCCATATCCGTCAATTGCATCTTCGTTGTCATCCATAACCTTCCTGTAATAAATAGGCCCTCCTCCCATCACATTCCTCAGTTCCTTTTCATTCAGGGTTTTCGAAAACCCTTTCAAATTAATTTTCTTCATAACACAAAAGTAATTAAATTTTTAATAAATTGTAGAAACTATAACAATAAACAGCTAATTTATTGCTTATTAACTTACTACCTCCGGCAATAATTTATCGACAGCGATTGTCATTCCGGTTTTATCAGCAGGATAAAGGCATCGGGTAAATCCAATTTCGGCAAGACGCTTTTATCTATTTCGACGCCGATAATAATTCTTTGAGAGGCTGGAACGTTTATGGTTGTTCGTTTCAAATAGACTTCTTCGAGAAAATTATACTTGAGCGCTTGAGAGATTCGCATCAGTTGTTCTACATCAATGCTCTTCCGCTTGAAAATATCATATACGGTGGTTCGGTCGCAATTGATTTTTTCCGAGAAATCTTTGATAGTCATGGAATTTTCAGCCAATTTTTGCTTGATAATGGAACCGATATGGATGTTGTTCATAAGTTATTGTTTTAAAATAACAAAGCATGGAACTTATCTTACTTGCTTTTTGAGGTATCGCCAAACACCCAACTTACACAAACTAAGAAAGCCCATGCCTAAACCATGGACATTCACTTGTGTTATTATGTGTAAGTTTCATTCAATTGGCGATTTCGTGAAATCACAAATAACAAAACAAATGCTTTATTAATATTATGTTATTTTTATTTCTGCATAAACGATTATTTTTATTCGATTTACAAAAATAGGAATTTATTCTTAGTCGGCAATCTTTTTAAAAAAGAAAATTCCGCAAAGGATTGTTGATTAACTAATCAATGTCCTACGGAATAAAAAAGTTTGGTAGAAAAGTTTCGATATCAGTCTTTTAAAAGACAAATACATTATTTTTTACCCGCTAACACATATAATTTTTCTTTCTTTTCTTTTATTCTAATATCTAAAATTTCAATTCGTTTATCCGGATAGACTAATAAAGTATGAGGTATTCCTTCTACAAAATATTTTTTTTTAATTTTATCTATTTCGTTTGTAGCCAACAAGCTACGCCAAGGGATATTTTCTTTTCGCATTAACTTTCCCCATGCTTTAACTGTTTTTAATTCATCAATTGAAATGTAAGTCATGGGTAAATTTTCCTGTAAGTCACTATAAACTTCTTTTAATAAAGGTATTTCTTTTATACAAGGCCCACACCAAGATGCGGAAAAGATTACTAAATTGTATTTTAACGTATCTTGAATGATTGGCTCTAAATTTCCCGTATCCCATGAAGGAAGAATACTATTTTCAAATTTGGAATTGAGATATAGGTTTTTAGAAAGAAAATAGCGGTAAACTTCTCTCCCAAAATAAGAATTTTTAATTGTTGGAGAGAAAAAACTGTACAATTCTTCTATATCTTGAGTGGATAAATAGAAACTTAAAGTTGAGGCTAAATTTGTAATATAATATTTTGAGTCGGGATTTTCTCTTATTTTTTGAATGTATTCGTTAATATAGTCTTTATAATTTATGTTATTATCATTGAAGTTTTTAAAGAAACTGAAAAACGGCGATTGCATCCGTTCCATCAGATACTTGTTTTCTTGAGGATTAACTATAAAAAAATCACGATACCAATTTCCAATTCCACTACTATCATTTTCAAATGATGATAAACTTGTATGCGTTTCTATTTTTGAAAAATTTCCATGCAGTAATATCGTATCTCCGGTATTATCAAAATTGACATAATAATTTTTAAGAGTGTCGCCGTTAATAACTCCCAAAAAACCCAATGCTCGTAAATCCTCTATTTTATCATTGCTCTGTTTATAGCGAAATTCAATAAAGCAAGCTTCTTGGGCTATGGAATCCGGCACACTAAAAATCCATTTACAACCATCTATAGACTTTCCATCAATTTTAGTTTTTTCTTTGAATAAATGTTTTATCTGGATATAAAGATAATCGTATTTTTTTCCATTCAACTCTAATTGAATTACCTTATTCCGGCTAAAATTCGGTATTACATTAAAAATAAACAAAAGAAAAAATAATAAATGTCTTATTTTATTCATATCCTATTAAGTATTTAAATTTAAGAGAGACATATCTTGATATCATACACGTTAAAAATATTTTGGATAGCCTCTCCTTCAATTATTAGTTTTCTTTACATGCACAATAAGTGCCACTTCCGGGAATGGTGTACCATGTACAAGTTCCATCAGTTAAAATTGCAGTAGTACAAGCTCCAGAGCACGTACCTCCTGTGGGACTACCACAACCATTACCGCCACCACCTCCTCCAGTTCCATCAGCCTCTTTCTTGCTAAGAGTTAACACTGCAACACCTCCCATTACATTCTTCAGTTCTTTTTCACTCAGGGTTTCTGAAATCCCTTTCAAATTAATTTTCTTCATGATACAAAAGTAATTAAATAAATTTATAAATTGTAGAAATTATAACAATAAACAGCTAATTTATTGCTTATTGCCTTACTACCTTCGGCAATAACTTATCGACGTCGATTATCAAATTTGTAAAATAACGTAAATCCTCTATCCGGTAATTTTCCGGCAACTGATATCCGTTGACTAAAATCGTTGGCGTTGCCCGCAGTTTCGTTCTCGCTTTCCACGATTCGTGGTTTTGAAATTCGGTTTCAACAGCCGGACTGTCTATATTCAAATGAAAATCTTTAAAAAAGGCTTCCTGCAACGTTTTTCCTTTTTCAAACCAATCCTTGAAAATTTGTAAAGCGGCATTTCTTTCTTTTTCTAAATACGTTGCAATCAGATATTTATTGATGGAATCCAAACTACTGTCGAAAGACGAAAAAATATACTGTACACAGACGGTATTATTTGTATCTTTCAGGAATTTCTCTACTCGTTTGTGCATGTATGCGCAGGGATTGCAATAAGGATTTGTCAGAATTGTGATTCGTAAACCGGCGTCCGGGTCTCCGAAAAGAATTTGTGAATCGGATCGAGTGGTTTCAAAATAAGACCGGTTTTGAAGCAAGGTTTTAAAAACTTCTTCGTTGGCTTTCAAACTGTTGATTTCCTGTTTCAAATGTTCTACCATCCGTCCTTTGCTCAACAGCGGAACTAAAATGTTGATGCTCAATATTCCTGTTCCGTAAATACAAATGACCGTCAATAGATCGATCAAGCTAACCCAATCGAAAGCAGGCAGTTGTATATATCCGAACAACCCATTCAAAGCAAAAATCACCCACAACAGGATTTGTACAATCAAACAGAGCGGACACCACTGTTTTGCTTTGAATTTTTGATACCATACGCTCCAGCCGGTATAAGGAAGCGCAAAAAGGTTTATTATCGCCAAATAAGAAGTCCAACCAGGGGAAAAGAGCAAAATGAATGCGTTTGCCGTAAAATAGCCGAAGCCGATTTCACTCCATCCGAAAACGCCGCCCAATTTTGCCGCCGGAGTTTCCAAAACGGTATTGCAATCGTTTTTGCCGAAAAGTGAACAAATTTTATCCGCATACTTGCTTTGGATATCTAATTGTTTTAATATCAATAAATAAGAGATATAAACGCCGGCTAAATCGGTCAACAAAAGCAATGTCAACCCGGTATTTGTAAACAAAGAATGAGTGAAATAAGCGATAGACAGAAGCAGGCAAACAGCTGAAAATAATAAAAATTTTTGAGCAAAATACAATTGTTCTTTTTCCCGGCGCTCCTTATAATCCGGTTCGATAGAATATTTGGTAGTTTCCGCTAAAAGAATTATTCCTGTCCACGCCTTTATAAATTCATCTACCGGAACAGACATATTTTTTCCGTTCCAGATATAATGCACTTTATCTTGTTCTATTTTGTGTACGACAACAAATTCATTGCCGAAATGAGCTACAAACGGACATTCGATGTTGAAAATATCTTTTTCTTTATCGACAATTTTTGTTCCGGCGTTTTCAATTCCATAGTCGGACAACATTTTGGAAATGCCGAACAGGTTGTATTTGTGCGGATGCTCATTGAAATACCTGTCGGCGAATTTCCCTGTATGTTTTACTTTCAGTAAATCAAGCAAGGATACGAATACATTGCCGGCTCTTAGTCGCATAACGATGGGTTTAAACGTTTTTGCCTCAAAGATAAATGGATTCGAATTTTTTAAGCGCCTTATTTTGTGATTTTATTCAACAAGTGTGTTGGAAGATTCAACACAGCCAATTTCTTTCCTCTGTAAAAAACCTTTTCCATTCCATGCGCTTGGAAAACGAGGTTTTTCAGGTTAGTAACAAGTAAAAATAAGTTGGTAATTTAAGATGTTTTTATCAGGTAATTCCATTTAGGGATTTACATAAATCCTGTTTTACGATATAATGTGAACCGGCATTTGAGCCGCCTTCATCGCAAAGTACCATAATGGTATGGGCTTGCGGATAGCGGTATTGCAGATGCTCTATCCATACCCGCAAAAGGTTGTCACAAACGAATTCCGAAGTGTCTTTGCTTGTGCCGAAAGTAACGTATCCGGTGTTGTCGTTTACATCGTATATGCCGTGCGGGATAATCCGCTCTTGGGCAAAACTTGCAAAATCAGGGTCGTTTACCCGACGCATGGCTTGTGAATAACATTGTCCCTGACGATAGAAATTACCTGTCATTTCCTTTTGTTTATTATATCTGATTTCGTCTTCTGTTATTATGGATAACGTATTTAATAATATACAAAGTTACCATCTTATTTTTTACTCGTTACTGAATAACATAATTCAAATACAGCCTTAAATACTCACCCATTATCTTGTGCGCGGTATATAAATCAGAATAATCTACCATTTTTATACAATTTTTCTCGAAGAATTGTCATCCCTTTACCGGCTTTTTCTCTGATTATTTCTACCTGCAAATAGGAAGAACTATCTACCGGATTAGGATCGATTAAATAAACCGGAATACCTCCTTTTGCATAATGGATTAAGCCGGCAGCCGGATAGACTTGCATCGAAGTTCCGATAATCACAACGATATCTGCGGTTGAAACAATTTCGGCTGCTCGCTCGATCAAAGGAACAGTTTCTCCAAACCAAACAATAAAAGGACGAAGACGAGAGCCATCTTCCGCTTTATCGCCGGGATTAATTACTCCCGTACCTATATCGTATATTAAAGTTTTATTTTCGTTACATACTTTTGTTAATTCTCCATGCAAGTGAATAACGCGAGAGCTTCCAGCTCTTTCATGCAAATCATCAACATTTTGAGTGACGACAGTAACCTGAAGATCCTTTTCTAAAGCAGCTATGATTTTATGACCCTCATTAGGTTCTACTTCCCTTAATTGTGCCCGGCGATCGTTATAAAATTTCAGTATCAAATCCGGATTCCGATACCAACCTTCAATACTTGCGACTTCTCTCACGTCATATTGTTCCCATAATCCATTCGAGTCGCGAAATGTACTTATTCCGCTTTCGGCACTCATACCGGCGCCGGTTAAAAAAACGATGTGCTTCATTTTATTTTAGATTACAGGTAAAACTTCAATCCAGTAACCATCGGGGTCTTCGATAAAATACAAGCCCATATTTTGGTTTTCGTAACAAACCCAACCGTTTTCTTTGTGGAATTGACGGATTTTATCGTAATTGCCAGCCACCCTGACGCACAAATGTTGTTCGTTATCACCTAATTCGTAAGGTTTTTTCCAATCGCGCAACCAGGTAAGCTCTAGCAGAAAAGGAGAAGCATTGTCAGTTAAATAAGTAATCAAAAAAGAACCGTCATCCGCCTTTTGCTGATGATGCACTTTGAAACCTAAAGCTTTCTCATAAAAAACCAAACTTCGTTCCAAATCCAATACATTATAATTGTAATGGTCAAATTTTGCCTTAATATCCATAATTTTACATTTTATAAAAGATTCAGAGCAAATTTACATGAAAAATTGAAATTATTACTCATAGATCAATAAAAAAAACAACAGTCCGTCTCTATCCTTGCATAAAAAGCAAAATAATAAAATAAATTATTTTTTAATTCTTTAAATTATTACAAACAAAATTCGCTAGCGTAAAATATAATTAAACACTATTTATTTTAATGTATATAATTTTAGTTAATTCTCATTTTTTGTTCTTTTGCCCATTCAATAATCTAACAATGATATTTTTTTGTAATTCAGATATATAATGAAATTTTTCATTTATTATCAAAAAAATATTATCAAAAAAATGCATTTTTTAGCAATATATGTTATATATTTGCACAATATACATCGTTTAAATGCGTAAAACGTGCAATAATCCTGCAATAATTATGCAAAATAGGGTTTGAGTATAGTAAAAACATTAGAATACAAATTAAAATAATTTTGAAAATTATGAATGAATTAGAATTTATTAGAAAAAGAAGAGCAAATGAACATCAGTTTGGCGATGTGAGGAAAGCATGTGAAAAAGCGGGAGTTTCGCCGGCGGTTTTTCAGTCGGCATTAAAAAAAACTTTGATTGATGATTTAACAGACAAAGAAATGTCTGTAATCCGCGCTTTTACCGAAATTCTTGATAGAAGAAAAGCAGACAAGGAAGCCCTGAAAAAATCATTTTTTTAACTTTCTATTAAAATAGCTTTCTTGTCTGCTCGATATAAATAATAAAATTATCCGCATTTGGAAGTTCCGCAATTGGTGCAAGTCAAGCAACCTTCTTGGTAAACCAACGATTCCTGAGCGCAATGGGGACATTTTTGCCCTTTTGCTTGAGCGCCTTCTTGAATATATTTTTTTAAGGCGCGCTCCACTCCATTTTTCCATGTGTTGATGGATTCATCTTTCAACTCCAATCCTTCAACTAATTTGATAACTTGATCTACCGGCATAGAATAACGTAATACGCCGGAAATCAATTTGGCATAATTCCAGTATTCGGGATTGAATTTAGCGGATAATCCTTCGATAGTCGTTTTATAACCTCGCTTATTCGTATATTGAAAATCGTAACGTTTGTTCCCTTTTTCATCTATATTTTTGATAATAGCTCCTTTAGTAATATTTTTTGGAAGAAATATTCCCTCATCTTCGTCATTAATACCTGTGAAAATTTCATATGGGCGACCATTCAGCAGACCTACGAAAGCGATCCATTTTTCCTTATTATTTTGAAACTTTACAACATCTGCGTCCAGTTCTCTCGGACGTTTAGCTACAATGACAGGGGAATCGATATGATCTTTCTCTTTCTTTTTATCATCGGCGGCAATAAGAACTCCACTACGTGAACCCTCGCGGTAAACCGTACATCCTTTACATCCCGATTTCCAAGCCTCAACGTATAATTTATTAACTAATTCTTCGCTGGCGTCATTAGGTAAATTAATCGTAACGCTGATGGAATGATCTACCCATTTTTGAATTCTTCCTTGCATTTTTACTTTCTGTATCCAATCTATTTCATTGGAAGTTGCTTTATAATAAGGCGACTTTCTAATCAAATCATCTATCTCTTCTTGAGTATATTTCTTAGAAGTAACATAGCCGCTTGCTTCCATCCAATCCACAAATTTATGATGAAAAACAATGTATTCTTCCCATGTATCGCCTACTTCATCTACAAAATCTACTTTGGCGGAAGCGTCATTAGGATTCACTTTTCGCCTTCTTTTATATACGGGTAAAAATACCGGTTCAATACCCGAAGTAGTCTGAGTCATCAAACTCGTAGTACCGGTAGGAGCTATCGTGAGGCAAGCAATATTCCGACGACCGTATTTCCGCATATCTTCTACCAACTGAGGATCGGCCTCTTTTAATCGATTAATAAATGGATTATTTTCTTCTCTTACTGCATCATATATTGTAAAGGCGCCTCGTTCTTTTGCCATTTCTATAGAAGAAGCATAGGCGGCTAAAGCTAATGTTTTTTGGATTTCTTCTGCAAAACCGATAGCTTCTTCTCTGCCATAACGGTAACCCAAAGCGGCTAACATATCGCCTTCGGCAGTAATGCCGACGCCGGTCCGCCTTCCTAACAATGTTTTATGCCGAATTTTTTGCCATAAAAGCTTTTCTGTATGTTTAACATCTAACATTTCCGGATCCCTGTCGATTTTTTGCAGGATAGCATCTATTTTCTCTATTTCCAAGTCGATAATGTCGTCCATAATCCGTTGAGCTAAAGAAACATGCTTTCTAAATAAAGCAAAATCGAATTGTGCAGAAGCTGTAAACGGATGAATAACATAAGAATATAGATTTATAGCTAACAAACGGCAACTGTCGTAAGGACAAAGAGGTATTTCGCCGCAAGGATTTGTAGAAACAGTTTCAAAACCCAAATCGGCATAGCAATCGGGGATGGATTCGCGCAGAATCGTATCCCAAAATAATACGCCCGGTTCCGCCGATTTCCATGCATTATGAATTATTTTTTTCCACAACGATTTAGCGTTGATTTCACGACTATAATCCGATTTTGACCCAGTAACCGGATATTGTTGTACAAAAGGACGATCGTTTATTACCGACGCCATAAACTCGTCTGTGATTTTAACGGAAACGTTGGCTCCGGTTACTTTTCCTTCCGTCATCTTTGCATCAATAAATGCTTCGGCATCGGGATGTTTAATGGAAACACTCAACATTAATGCGCCCCGCCTGCCGTCTTGTGCCACTTCGCGGGTGGAATTAGAATAACGTTCCATAAAAGGAACCAATCCCGTTGAAGTTAAGGCTGAATTTTTTACAGGAGAACCTTTGGGACGGATATGCGACAAATCATGCCCTACTCCACCTCTGCGCTTCATCAATTGCACTTGTTCTTCATCAATTTTAATAATAGCGCCATACGAATCAGCCGAACCTTCTAAGCCAATAACAAAGCAATTAGAAAGAGAAGCTACTTGATGATTATTCCCAATTCCAGTCATCGGACTGCCTTGAGGAATGATGTACCGGAAATGGTCAAACAAGTCGAAAAGTTCTTTTTCAGAAAGAGGATTCAGATATTTTTGCTCTATACGGGCAATTTCACCTGCCAAACGGTGATGCATATCTTCCGGCGACTTCTCATAAATGTTCCCGTAAGCATCTTTCAATGCGTATTTACCGACAAACACTTTAGCAGCCAATTCGTCACCTTTAAAATAATCAAGAGAAGCTTTATAAGCTTCTTCAAAAGTATAAATTTTATCTTCCACTTTTTTTATATAAGTTATTACAAAAGGTTAATAACAAATTTTTAGACTGCAATATTAATCATAGATTTCATATTAAGCAAATAATTTAGATAAATAATTTCTATCCTTCTATAAAGTTTTCCAAATAAAAATTTATTTTATTAATTAACAGGAAAATAAAATTTATTCATGATAAAAAAAATTTCCAATCGTTTCTTTTAAGGGAAAGCATAATTATAAATTTTGAAAAGTTATATAATAACGGAAATTTTTTTTGTATAAATATTCGTAATTAATTATTACTTTATACATTTTACATAAGAAAATATTGGTTTTTACGTATGTATATTTTTTCAATGTCAAAGAAAAATATCCTAACGAAAGCAACAAAAACGACTGTCGACTGTTCAACTTATCTATTTTTTTACTAATTTTACAACGAACTAAAAAAAATAGATTATGAAAATTGCACAAATAATAAATGTATTGGAAGAATTTGCTCCGCTGCATTTGCAAGATAACTTTGATAATGCAGGTCTGCAAGTAGGCGATATTTCACAACAAGTAAAAAGCGTCTTGTTGTGCCTCGACGTTACGGAAGAAGTAGTGGACGAAGCCATTGAAATGGATTGCAACTTGGTTATTTCACATCATCCGCTTCTGTTCGAACCTGTAAAATCCTTGACAGGGAAAACATATATTGAAAGGTGTGTAATTAAAGCCTGCAAAAACAATATCGGCATTTATTCCGCTCACACCAATTTGGATAATGTTTGGGGCGGAGTTAATTTTCGGCTTGCCGAAAAAATCGGTTTGCAAAACCTGCGAATATTAAAGCCAAAAGAAAACAGTTTACTTAAATTGGTTACTTTCGTGCCTGTCGATCACGCAGAGGGTTTGAGGAACGCCCTTTTCCATGCAGGAGCCGGACATATAGGCAATTATGATTCTTGTAGTTATAACTCAGAAGGACAAGGTACTTTCCGGGCGGGGGAAGATGCGCGTCCATTTGTAGGAGAATCCGGATTATTCCATACCGAAGCGGAAACACGAATAGAAACCATTCTTCCTGTTTATAAAAAATCATCTGTCCTCCGAGCATTATTGGTATCACACCCTTACGAAGAACCGGCTTACGATTTTTACCCGCTATCCAATTCTTGGGACAGAGCAGGCGCCGGCGTCGTAGGTGAATTACCTGACGAAGAAGACGAAGAATCATTTTTACAACGTTTGAAAACTATTTTCCAGTTAAAGAACTTAAAACATTCGCCCTTGACCGGAAAAATGATACGCGAAGTAATCCTTTGCGGCGGTAGCGGCGCTTTTTTAATTAAGGATGCAATTGCTTATGGGGCAGACGCTTTCATCACAGGCGAAGCTAAATATAATGATTATTTCAATGTAGAGAAGCGTATTTTATTAGCTGTTTTAGGACATTATGAATCCGAGCTTTGTACAAAAGAAATATTTTTTGATATTATTACGAAAAAAATACCTAACTTTGCCATCCATTTTTCGAATGTAAATACAAATCCAGTAAATTACATATAACATCAAAATATGGCAAAAAAGGAACAAATAATCGAAAAACAAGAAAAAAAAACTACTTCTAAAAAAAGAAGTAATGCAATTGATGATATTACGGGAAGCTCGGCAAATGAAAAGCTAAAAGCGACGACTTCTAAGAAACAAGATAAACCATCAGCAGAGAAGGATTTATCTATAGAACGAAAGTTGGCAAACTTGTATTGCCTTCAATCCATGCTGTCGGAAATAGACAAAATCAAAACGCTTCGCGGGGAATTGCCTTTAGAAGTGCAAGACTTGGAAGATGAAGTCGCCGGACTTCATACTCGTATTCAAAATTTCCAATTGGATAGCAAAGATATCGAAACGGCTATCGGCCAACAAAAGATTAAAATTTCCGACTCGCACACGCTTATTGAAAAATACCAACAGCAACTGGATAATGTTCGTAACAATCGGGAATTTGATAATTTATCCAAAGAAATCGAATACCAAGGTCTAGAAATTGAATTGGCGGAAAAAAAAATCAAGGAATTCACTCAAGAAGTTAAGATGATAACCGAAGAGATTCAGAAAAGTAAAGCGCTTTTGGATGAACGCCAGTCAGATTTGAAATCTAAAAAAGAAGAATTGGACGAAATCATTTCCGAAACAAAAATTCAAGAAGAGCAACTGAGGGAAAAAGCGAAACAGATAGAAACAACAATCGACCCTCGTCTATTGATGGCTTTTAAACGTATCCGCAAAAGTGCAAGAAACGGATTAGCAGTTGTTTATATACAACGGGATGCTTGTGGCGGTTGTTTCAATAAAATTCCTCCTCAAAGACAATTAGATATCAAATTACGCAAAAAAATCATTGTCTGCGAACATTGCGGTCGTATCATGATTGACCCACAACTCGCAGGCGTGGAATAAAACTTAAAAATAGAGAATTAAAATTTTTAATTCTCTATTCTCTTTTTTAATTTGAATAGTGCATCCCCTCTTTCCATTCCAATATTGCCCCCGGTGCGGTTCTGTCCATTTTGAAGAAAATAATTTTAAATCTAAAAAATGCAAAGATTGCTGTTTTGTATATTATTTCAATTCATCGGCAGCAACAGCGGCATTTATTACTACTAAAGACGAACGATTATTAGTTGCACGCAGGGCTAAAGAACCTGCTCAAGGCACATTAGATCTTCCGGGCGGATTCGTCGACATGTTTGAAACCGGCGAAGAAGCTATTATTCGAGAAGTCAAAGAAGAAACCGGATTAATCATAGACAATCCACATTATCTTTTTTCCATACCGAATATTTACACTTATTCAGGATTTAACGTACATACCTTAGATTTATTTTACGAATGTAAAGCTGAAGATACGCAATACCTTCAAGCCGGTGATGATGTGGCAGAATTGTATTTTTTTCATAAAAAAGAAATACATCCCGATCTATTCGGATTAAACTCTATTAGGCAAGCCATCAAGATTTGGTTGAAACTCCGGTAACATTTATGATTATATTTATCACTCATAATTCAAAATATTCATGTACATTTGCAGCCTTGTTTAAAAAATTATAAAAGATGAAAGCTTATGTATTTCCCGGTCAGGGAGCTCAATTTGTCGGGATGGGAAAAGATTTATATGAAAAATCAATCGTCGCAAAAGAAATGTTCGAAAAAGCCAATGAAATATTAGGATTTCGCATTACTGATTTGATGTTTGAAAGTACAGACGAAGACCTCCGTCAAACAAAAGTAACACAACCGGCTATTTTTCTTCATTCCGTTATTTTAGCAAAAACATTAGAAAACGATTTCAAACCGGACATGGTTGCCGGTCATTCCTTAGGAGAATTTTCCGCTTTAGTATCTGTAGGGGTCTTATCGTTTGAAGATGGCTTAAAATTGGTTTATAAACGAGCTTTGGCTATGCAAAAAGCCTGCGAAAAAACGCCAAGTACTATGGCAGCCATATTGAATCTACCGGACGAAAAAGTAGAAGAAATATGTAAAGGCATTGATGATATTGTAGTTCCTGCCAACTATAATTGTCCGGGACAAATTGTTATTTCCGGAACAGTTTCCGGCATTGATAAAGCTTGTGAAGAATTGTTAGCTGCCGGAGCTAAAAGGGCTCTAAAACTGAATGTCGGCGGAGCATTCCATTCTCCTTTGATGGAAGCGGCGAGAACCAAATTGGCCAATGTTATTAATTCCACTTCTTTCAATACGCCTATTTGCCCTGTTTACCAAAACGTAAGTACTTGCGGTGAAACCGATCCGGCTGTCATCAAGACAAATTTAATAGCCCAATTGACCGCCCCCGTTAAATGGACACAATCGATACAAAAAATGATAACTGAAGGCGCCACCGATTTCACTGAATTAGGACCGGGAAATGTTTTGCAAGGATTAATAAAAAAGATTAATGCCGAAGTAGCAACTCAGGGAATTTCCTAAACTTCAAAATACACCAAGAGCAAGCGCTCACGTCGTTTATCGGCGTAGGCTTACTTATTTGGTGTAAAGGTATCCTAAGGCCTCAGAAAAAGTTAAAGTCCCATGCTTCATTATTTTAAATGGTTTTTCCTGGACTTGAAAACCACTCATAAATAAATCATGAATTTTTTACCGTCCGAATTTATCAAAAACAGCAGGATACTTATTTAGTTAAGTATTCCACCACTTCACAACAAATCTATTGGTTGGTACTGGTTGCAACAATCGTTCCGTTGAACGGGTCTTTAGACCCGTTCAACGGCATTTATGAAGGAAGCCCTATTCGCAGGCACTTCCCTTATCTTCCCGGAAAGTAACATCCAAATACCATTGTAAGTGATTTTCAATACCCCAGTGTCCCCTGATTTAAGGAATTATAATGAGCCGTACTTAGACCTTATTCATCACTAATATAATAGCGGGTTTCCTGCATCAGTCTGTCTTTGATTTGGCGGCTGGCTTCTATTTTTATCAGTGTTTTCAATCTACTCCACTGTTTTTGAATTTCCGATAGCAAAGCCCTGTTTGAAGGGATGATGCTGCATACGGTTGTAGAAATTCCTTGTGGCTTTGGGCAAATAAGACCATATCTTCATAATCCTCTCCGTTACTCAAATAAGTAAACAGACCGATCAATAATATATCGCACAACTTGTGTAAACACTTTTTTGCCATCCAAAAATCTTCTACCTCTGATTAATATTCCTGCATTGATTTCATAACGCAAAGATAATATTTTCATGCGTTTGCCCTGGTACTCTCTGCATGGTTCTAACATTTTTTGCCCCAAATAAATCCAGAGAAAGAACAGGAAAAAACAGTATCCACGGAGGCAGACATCAGAGCGATCTTGTCCGATTGTCATAAAACGTTTCAACGACGTTTTCCCCGATATTTGATGTTTTGTGCGAAGCGCCTGCGGAAGAACCGGAAAAAGTGAAGATGGATTTTGATAAGTAAACTGTTTGAACAAAACATCTCAGACAGTATCCTAAATTTTATAAAATTTCATCTTTGCTTGTGTATGTTTATGCCAGAGGGAGGTGTTTGATCCCTTGGTTTAGCTGTTATCTATGAGTACGAAATTTTAATCTCGCTGAATCGCTGGAAAAATTAAAAAAGTTTGGTTTATCAAAATAATTACCCTATATTTGCAACAATTACTAAATAATGGTAATTATAAAAATGAATAGTAATTATAAAGATCGGATTATAAAGTACCTGGAGGAAACGTTGGGATTCTCCGTTCAACTGAAAAAGCTTCCGGATATACAATTAAAAGAACTTCCTATCTATCTTAAGTATTCGAATTTTTATTACGATTTAATGTTAGACGGACATAAATTAATCCTCATATACAGCAAAGACAATATTCCTAAAACGGCTCTTCAACTCAAAAACCAATCCCAGATAATTGCCCGAGTAATGGGAAAGAAAGTCATTTTCGGTATGGATAAACAATCTCCTTTGTTAAGGAAGCGATTGATTCAGGAAAAAGTCAATTTTATTATTCCCTGTTACCGTTTGTATTTACCCGGACTTTTAACCGATATAAAAGAAAAAATGGCTCAACCGCAAATTTTTCCTAAATTACTCTCGCCTTCCGCCCAATTCTTTCTTCTTTATCATTTGTTGGTAGAGTATTTGGAATCATACGCGTTTAAAGAAATTGCACAAAAATTAGGTTATACACCTAAAACGGTTACCAAAATTGCTTCCGAATTAAAAGAAAAAGATATATGCAAAGTTGTAGGAACAAAGGAAAAACGATTCGTTTTCGATGTAAACAGGAAACAATTGTGGAAAATCGTAGAACCACAAATGCAATCACCTATTTATAAAATATTCTATTCCAATCAAAAAAAAGAGATGCGTTATTGTAAATCCGGAAATTCGGCTTTATATCATTATTATCCTCTGCGCCGTCCGGAAAAAACAACTTACGCCATTTATCGTCCCGAATTTGAAGAAATAAAAGAAAAAAACTATAGGAATTATTTAGACGAAGTAGAAGGAGAGATACAAATTGAAGTTTGGAAATACAATCCGGCGTTATTAAATAATAACAGATATGTCGATTTGCTTTCGCTTTATTTATGTTATAGGGAAAATAGCGACGAACGGATAAAAGCCGAGCTTAGGGAAATGATACAAAAAAGAACATGGTAAAAATCACTTGCAGAATATAAAATTTACTCGTATCAAATCGTATCATTTTTAATATTAAAATCATATTTTTTCATTTCATAGCGTATCAATTTCTTATTTTTATCGTTTTTGCAAAATATTATTTATACTTTTGCATTATCTATATAAAACTTGGATTCGATTTGGGCAAAAAATGTATAAACCAATCAAATCTTTCGTTTGTTCAGTTATGTATTATTATGAAACTTTTCAATGAATATTGCAGCTTTAGTATCGGGAGGCGTAGATAGCTCGGTAATGATCTATCAATTGAAAGAGGCAGGTTACACCCCGTCTATTTTTTATATCCGGATAGGAATGGAAGATAAAAGCGGTTATATTGATTGCCCTTCGGAAGAAGACATTGAAATTACTAGCTATATAGCTAAAAAATACGGTTGTCCGATGCATGTTGTTTCTTTGCACGAAGAATATTGGGAAAATGTAGTCAGTTACACCATCGACGCCGTTAAACGCGGATTAACTCCCAACCCCGACATGATGTGTAACAAATTGATAAAATTCGGAACCTTTGAGCAAAAATGGGGATACGAATTTGATAAAATAGCTACCGGGCATTATGCCAATACGACTGAGATAAATGGCAAAATCTACCTTTCAACTGCAGCCGATAAGGTGAAAGACCAAACTTATTTTCTCGGACAAGTAGATTACCTTCAGATATCCAAATTATTATTTCCAATCGGTCATTTGCAAAAAAAACAGGTCCGGATAATTGCAGCCGGACAAGGACTACCGAGCGCCATGCGTAAAGACAGTCAAGGAATATGTTTTTTAGGGAAAATCAATTTTAATGATTTTATACGCAGTCATTTAGGTGAACGGCCGGGAAAAATTGTCGAATTGGAAACAGGAAAAATACTGGGAAAACACAAAGGATATTGGTTTCATACTATCGGACAAAGAAAAGGATTGTATTTGAGTGGCGGACCTTGGTTTGTAATTAAAAAAGACATTAAACGAAATATTATTTACGTTTCCAACGGTTACGACCCTGAAACTCAATACGGAAAAACAGTTAATTTACAAGGATTCAATTTTATTACCGAAGACCCTTACGGATCTTTTCCCGGAGAAAAAAAAATCGCTTTTAAAATCCGTCATACCCCCGAATTTACATTTGGGAAAATTAAACGGATCGGCGATATATACCGCATCGAATCGGACGATAAAATTCAAGGAATTGCACCCGGACAATTCGGCGTTGTTTACGATAGGGATTGCAAATTATGTCTGGGTAGCGGAATGATTATTGACGATGAATTTGAAAATGGATAAAATATTTTCTATTTTTATACAAATCACATAAAATAATGAACAAAGGGACAAAAAATCTTATCTTTTACGTAATAATGGTTATCATTTTTATGTCCTTGATGTATCTTCTTATTTTGAAAGGAGAAAGTCATCAAGAGAAAGAAATTGCTACGTCCCTGCAAGAAACGCCTACCACCCTTGGAGAGGGATTATCGGTCTTTTACAAATTCTTTCTCAATCATATTCAATCGTCTTTTGGCATTTTACTCCTGCAAATCATCATCATCCTCATCTGTTGCCGTTTTTTCGGATGGTTATTTTTAAAAATCAAGCAACCTACGGTTATTGGGGAAATATTAGCCGGGATTGTATTAGGTCCTTCAATTTTAGGGCATTGGTTTCCCGGAATCTCCAATTTCCTTTTTCCTCCCGAATCGTTAGATAACATTAGTTTGTTGAGTCAGTTTGGCTTGATCCTTTTCATGTTTGCCATCGGAATGGAATTAAATATCACCGAAGTCCGGAACAAATTAAAAGAAACTATTTTAATCAGCCATACCAGCATCATCGTTCCTTTTTTTCTAGGAATGTTGACAGCCTATTTCATATACGACCATTATGCAGAGAAAAATGTACCTTTTCTTTCTTTTGCCTTATTCATAGGAATAGCCATGAGCATAACAGCTTTCCCTGTATTAGCTCGTATCATTCAGGAAAAAGGGCTTACTAAAACTCATTTAGGAACGATTTCGCTGGCAAGCGCCGCTAATGGCGACATCATTGCCTGGTGTTTGCTCGCCGTAATTATAGCAATTGCACAAGCGGGAAGCATGTTAAGCGCCGTTTATAATATTTTATTTTCCGCGCTTTACCTCGCCCTGATCTTCTTGGTTGTACGCCCTTTCCTTCGTATGGTCGGGCAAGTATATCACAACGAAGAAGTTATCGACAAAGGCTTGGTTGCTTTCATGTTCCTTATTCTTATTACTTCTTCGTTTTTGACGGAAATACTAGGATTACACGCTTTGTTCGGAGCCTTTTTAGCGGGAGTCGTTATGCCAAGCGATATCAAATTCCGTCAAATCATGGCAGAAAAAGTAGAAGCCGTAGCTCTTTCGCTATTCCTACCCCTGTTCTTTGTCCTGACCGGATTGAAAACGGAAATCGGTTTACTGAATTCACTCGGGCTCTGGGGCATGTGCGGTATATTCATTTTGGTTGCCGTCGTCGGAAAATTTGGAGGAGCTGCCGTCTCTGCACGTTTTGTAGGTGAAAGCTGGAAAAACAGCTTCTACATCGGAGTATTGATGAATACGCGAGGATTGATGGAACTCGTGGTGCTAACCATCGGATACGAAATGAACATACTCTCCCCTACCCTCTTTACCATGCTGATATTGATGACGTTATTCACCACATTTATGACGGCGCCCTTACTTTTTTTCATTAAATCATTTTATCGCGGACGATCCAAATTGGCGGCGCTCAAAAAACGGGAATATGCAAAAACGTTCAAAGTATTGCTCTCTTTCGGTCGTGCAGGCAATGGACAAATCATGCTTAATGTAGCTCAACAAATGTTTTCCGGAGGAAACAGTCAACTAGAAATAACCGCTTTGCACCTTACTTCGGGGCTAGATGTAAACCCTTTGCAAACAGGCAGTTTTGAAAGCGTAAGCTTTACTCCTATTTTACAAGAAGCTAAAAAATTAAGTATTTCTATCCAAACACGTTACGAAATATCAAACCACATTAGTGAAGATATAACTAATATTGTTAATGAAGGGGAATACAATTTTTTATTGGTAGGAGCCGGAATCACATGGAGTAACCTTCCTAACGACATCGCCGCCACTCAATACCGGCAATCGGCGCAAAGACGATATTTTAAACCTTTAGGAGGGGTGGAACCCTGGCTTTTTCCATCCTCAATGCTGAAAGACAAAACCAAACTGTTTATCAAACAATCCAATTGTCCGGTAGGTATTTTCATAAACCGCAATTTTTTGAAAGCCAATAAAATATTACTAATCCTCGATACCGAAAAAGACCTGTATTTATTATCTTATTTGCAAAATTTGCTGAACTGTACACACGGATCAGTCGCTATCCTCAATCGTCGCAAATCGGAAATGTTCGGACGAGAAATCCTTAACGAGCTAAAACAATTCCTCAAAACGAATAAAACAGCAGTACTCTTACAAGATAAAGAAATCACAATCAATTTACTGAATAATTACAACTTTATGTTAGTCAGTCATAAAACATGGAACGAAATTTCGGAAAACGATAAAGAAGCCTTGCAAGCCATGCCGTCTACGTTAATTATCAGCAAATAAATGTACAATAATCACTTGTTTTCGAATTGTTCCAAACTCAATTCTTCGCCGTCGAACACGGCATACGAAAAATACTGAAGCCAGTCCCCGATAATCATCATCCGGCTCTGCGGACTCAGTATCAAATCCAGCAAAATGTGACGATGACCGAAAATCAGATAATCCGTATCAGGATGTTGCCGGATGTATTCTTTGGCATAAAGCGCCAAATGTTCCCTGTCTTCCCCCCAATAGGGTGCGGGGTTGATCATTTTCTTTTTCCGGCTGTGCCCGGACCAGGCATAACCGAAACCCACTCCCCAGCGGGGATGAAGAGCGGCAAAGAGAATCCGGCAAAGCCGGTTGTGAAATATCCGGCGAATCAGTTGAAACGAGCGGGAATCGTCGCCCAGGCCGTCGCCGTG
>JAISOJ010000084.1 GCA_031275735.1 Dysgonamonadaceae bacterium | reverse complement strand
GCATGAAAAGATTTAAGCGACATAAAGATTACGGATTATGGGATCAAGACATCCGTTTAAGCAAATTGAGCGAACTGGGCGATCCGCTGGAAAAATTGAACAAAGGCGTTAATTTTGAGTTGTTCAGGGATATTTTGGAATCGAATATCAGCCGGTTAGCCAAAGGTCCCGGCGGTCGTCCACCCTACGATTATGTATTGATGTTCAAGATATTGATTCTTCAGCGCTACTATAATCTGTCGGATGATCAGGTAGAATATCAAATCAATGACCGGATGAGTTTCATGCGTTTTCCGGATTTGACGATTGCCGACGATGTGCCTGACAGTAAGACGGTATGGTTGTTTCGCGAGCAAATCACTGAATTATCCCTTGAAAAAAAGCTTTTTAATTTGTTTTTGCAAGAGCTGGAACGCTTGCATTTTGTAGTAAATGAAGGTAAAATCATAGATGCCAGTTTTGTAGAAAGTCCCCGTCAGCGCAATACGCGCGAACAGAACGGGCAGATAAAACAGGGAAAAGTTCCGGAAGAGTTCAAAGAAAACCCCCGTCGGCTCTCACAAAAAGACGTGGATGCCCGCTGGACAAAAAAGAATAGTGAAAGTTTCTTCGGCTACAAAAATCATGTAAAGGAAGATGCAAAGAGCAGGCTGATAACCAGGTATATGGTTACAGACGCATGTGTACACGACTCCAATGCAACCGCCCCTCTGTTGGACGGACAGGACGAAGGCGAATGCTTTTATGCCGATTCGGCCTATACGGGCGAGTCTCAGGCAATGATTATCGCAAGAAGCAGATGGACAATCAGGTCTGCGAAAGGGGTTATAAAAACAGACCCCTGACGGATGTGCAAAAAGCGGGAAACAGGGAAAAATCCCGCGTACGTTCCCGGGTGGAGCATATTTTTGGTTTCATGGAAAACTCCATGAATGGGATGTACATTCAATGTATCGGCATCAAACGTGCCACTGCCATTATCGGTTTGATGAATTTGACTTATAACCTGTTTCGCAAAATTCAATTAGAGGCCATTTCAGGGGATAATTGTGTCCTGAGGTAAAATCAGAAAATTATAACTGTCTAATAACAGGGACTATACAAAAAAGAGAACAGATTTAGCAATACAGGAAACACTTGTGAACTTCATCATTTATGCTTCAAAAAACAAGTTCAAAAAACAAGTGGAGAAAATTTTGGAGTTTTTAGAGGTACCCTTTAGGGTATTTCACAACTTATGCACTAAAACTGCAACATTCTATCTGTGCATATTTCCGCGAATATATCAAATTAATTGTCAAAAAACAATTTCTATATATAGTGGATAGAATTACCAATGGGAAAGATTAAAGCAAGTGGGATTAACGGATGTCCGGTATGGGCAATTCGACAGTGGCTTGCGCAACGGCAGGACGGATATGCGTTTAGTGTCCGTGAATGCACGGGTGAAGCGCTTCCTGAAACCGATTCTCTCGGTTAGCCTCCAGGGAATACTTTCGGTCAAAATGTATGAGGATTATTTGAGGATACGCCTGTTTCCTTGCAGGAGAGTTTATCTAAACGAACTTTCCATATTTTCACGTTCCTGATAGCGGGAGATGCATACTGGAAAGTTTTGCCGGTATAGCGTTTCATAAAAATATTAAGTATTTCGGTTTTCCTGTCCAAATCGGTTTCGTAGACAACTTTTCCCCAGGCCACCACGCTGATTGCATGCATACTGTAACTGCATGCCACGTCGGGATGCTGCCTTACGAGTTTGTCTACGGAGCAGAAGGTAATACAGATGTTCGGATTGCGTTCCAGGATGTCAATCTTTCGCCCTTCCTGTGCGGAATGGAAATATACTGTGCCGTCAAGGCAGGCAAAGTTCATAGGCAGCACATAAGGGGTGGCGTCGGTATCTGCCATACCGATAAAACATACATCGCAGGCCTCAATTACGGCTTCTATCTGTTCACGTTCGGTGTGTACAATCGTTTTCATTTTTAGTTGGTAAGTTTTAAATTCTTTCCGGCCATTTGTTTATTTGAAAAAAGAATTATCTTTGCAGGCCGACAACGCAAATGACACAAAAGTAAATAGAATAAACAATATATAGAAAATGAAGAGAACATTTCAACCTTCCAACAGGAAAAGAAAGAACAAACACGGCTTTCGCTCCAGAATGGCTACCGCCAACGGTCGCAGAGTTTTGGCTTCACGCCGTGCGAAAGGACGGGCTAAATTAACTGTTTCCGACGAATTTCACGGATAAAGATCCGGTTTGCGTTCATACAAAAAGTAAAGGCTTTCTTAATGAAGGCCTTTACTTTTTGTGTCTTTATAACCTGCGTATAGCAACTGTCTGATGTTTTTTCCCTACTTTTGAACCGCCTAAATAAACATTTGGTAGATGAAGTATCTCTTGATAAAATATGGGAAACACCCATTCGTTGTAAATTTATTGTTGGCTTCCGTTGTTTCGTGTATTATTTTATACGTAACACTGGAGTGGCTCGACAGTTACACTCTCCATAATAAAGCGGTAATAGTGCCCGACGTCAGAGGGTTGCAAGTGGAAAAAGCATCCCGTTTTTTGTACAGTAGCGGTTTGCGCTATAACGTTATCGATTCCGTATTCTCCAAAAATGTAAAGCCCGGCGCTATCGTGGAAATCCTGCCGGCCGTGGGTTCGAAAGTAAAGACAGGACGCATCATCTTCATCACCGTAAATGCATTTTCATCTCAAATGGCAATGATTCCCGAAGTGAAGGATGTATCATTCCGTCAAGCGCATGCCATGCTAAAAGTACGTGGATTTGAATCCATTGAAATAGAATATGTGTCAGGTATCTATAAAGACCTGGTTGTTGGCGTTGAACT
>JAISOJ010000066.1 GCA_031275735.1 Dysgonamonadaceae bacterium | reverse complement strand
TGCCGTATTACAACTGATAGCATGATTGTCTACGTAACCCTTTTAAAAAAGACGCAAATTCCTGCGTCAATCTCGTGCCATCGGCTTCTATTGTAATCTTGCGGGAGAGGTATTCTCCGCTTCCTTTATCAATCCAGCGGCGCCGACGTATGTTCAATAACAAGCCCTTGCCTCGAAGAGGAAAGTCTTGAACCTCTATCGCAGGGGTAAAGCCTTTACTTTCTAAATGGGGATTCCTGGAATCTGATTCCAGTTCAAGCTTTTCTTCCAAAATAAATAGTAAGCGCCTTTAATCCTTCTTCTACTTTGACAATATCGAAATAATCTGTAAAGCCCGCAGGTAACAACAGGCTATAACCATCTTGAATCATCTTTTTTCCATCAAAGATAATTATTTAATTTTTTCCCCGCAACTTTTTACGGTGATCCGAAAAGACAGGCGGTAATAATTAACTCAAACGATTTATGGCATTACCGATTTTTTTTATGAAAATAAGAAAATCTATAAAACGGTATATTTTAACTTTTCCAAAACAAAAACACCTTTTTTCAATACAAATTTACTCATAATGATTGGATTAAAACAGCTAACTTTGTAAACCGTTTTTTTACATGAAAAACAAATTATAAAAAATATGAAACAACAAGTAAAATTTCACGCCCTTTTTGTCGGATTTATTTTGTTCTCGACTATTTGTCAAGGGAATAACAGCCCGATTGCAGAAGACAGTATTCCGCTCGCCGACCCGTTTATTATGTATATCGACAACCCTGTATTACCGGGCGTACCCGACGCCGGCGTAATGAAATACAACGGACGTTACTACATTGGTGGAGTGGCGACGCGGGGCGATTTTTATGTTTCAACGGATTTGGTTCATTGGGACGGCCCTGTACATGCGGTTACCATGAACAACGAATGGGCAAGCGCTTTTGGTATTGGTAACGAACAGATTCATGCCAACGACCTTCATTATATCAACGGAACTTTTCATCTCTACTGGTCGGTCAATCACTGGAGCAAGGAACGGAACGTTGTTCATATCGCCCATGCCGAAGCCGAACAGCCTTTAGGCCCATACCGCGAACCGGTAAAAGACCGCTGGCTCGATAACCGGATCGACCCGCACCTGTTTATCGACGACGACGGGAAATTGTATCTTTATATGGTTAAATTTACCGACGGAAACACCATTTGGGCACGTCCGATGAAAGATCCGGCCACTTTTGACGGCGATCCGAAATATATTTTTGCTTCTCAGCCCGGAAACTGGGAAACATTGGACAATCGTGTGGAAGAAGGCCCCTGGGTAATCAAATACCGCGACCGCTATTACCTGATGTACAACACCAACCACACTTCGACCGAATGGGGAAACTATATGCTGGGCGTTGCCGAAGCCTCTGCTCCGCTCGAATTTAATCACGGCAACAAATATGCGCATCCCGTAATGAAATCAAACCAAATCGAACTGGAAGAAAATTTTGTCGATTTGCTGAAATATCAGGATAACGGTTTGTTTTATTATTCCTTTTCGGAAAATGACGACGACTGGTACCGCAATGCCGATATTCCAACAACATGGGAAAAGAGCAAACCCGGATTCGGCTTTCCCGTAGTCGCAAATTCCACCACACGCCATGTGAAAACCGAATGGAAAACGCAACGCTGCTGTTTATACAAGCCTTTTGTATATGATAAAAAACAAAACGGCAATCTTTCCATGCGGATTCATCATCGCGGCGCAACCAAAGTATGGTTGAACGGAACATTGATTTACAACAGCCAAAAGCCTGATTACTTACACGTTGATTTAAGCCAACATAAAAAACTGTTACGGGACGGCGAAAATATTCTTGCCCTGACGGGGGAAGGTGGTGGACGTTCCAATTTTTTAGATGTGGCATTGTTTGATATGAAAGACCAGCTTGCCGACGATATTCTCTTTACACCCGGGCAACCGAATATTCTTCGGGGGCCAAACGGTTTTGAATGGTGGCTGATTTATATGGCGAATAAAAATAATGAACGGCGGGGACAATACGTCAACCGGATTCATTTTTTCGGCAATAAATTAACGGTCGATGGCATTACGGCCAAAAAAACAACCGGTTATCATCCCGAACCGGCAAAGCCCGATTATCAGTTTTTGGCTAATAACAATCAGCAGTTGCCGCAAGTAAATCAAACCATTCCGGGCATCCCCGCTTCGCATTACTATTTTGAAGCCGCCGTAAAACCGAGAGCCGACGCAACTTCCGATGGTATTATTGCGTGGAAAACCGACGATAACCATTGGTTGAATATTCTGATCGACGGCTTGAACAAGCGGTGGTTTTACACGTTAAACAACGGCGGCAAACAGGAAACCGCCTCTTTTGCATTGCCTGATGATTTCCGCTCCGGCGTTTTCCATTCGATTGCCGTTTTCAAGAACCATACCGGTTTTACCGTCAACATCGACTATTTGCCGGCGCCCGGACAGTCGGTTATTTCCACTCCATTTGCCGGAAAAGGTTTGCCCGGTATCTATTCTGCGCAGGCAAACGCCGAATGGGATGGGATTACTTATACCGCCGGGTGGGACGAATACGGAAATACCGTCAACGGATGGACAGAGTCGCCGCTTTTGCCCGGATTGCAACTCAAAGGCGATTTGCTGGATTGCTACGAATTTAGCGTACAGGCGACAACCCGTTCAGGCAAAGGATCTGCCGGCATTTATCCCGTTTATATCAACCCGAACAATTATTTGAAAGTCGATTTCGATTTTTCAAATCGCCAATGTATCCTTACCGGAAAAAATAAAGGGAAAAGTATTCCTGAACAAAATATTAGTCTTTCAAAAATGCAGGATTATTATGCCAATATGGTATTCAGCGATTATATGGAACGGCATTTTATTTTCGATACGCCCACTGTGATCGATGCGCTGCTTTTCCCAAAAGAAGCTGTTGCCGGAGGCGATACGCTGATTGAAAACGTGCATGATAAATTCACTTTGTATTACGTGAAAGACGGAAAATGGCAGGAGTTGGCGAACGTGAAGCCGGCAGAATGGTACCATCCCGGATTTAACCGGATTGAATTTCCTGCGGTAGAAACCGACGAACTGGTCTTTATTCGTAAAACCGCCGAGCAAGAAAACTTCCGAATGCAAAATCTGATGTTGCAAAAAATCGGCGTCGGCGCAACGTTCAAGCACAGCTACAATTTCCGGGCTGTTAAAAGCAGCGACCGCATTCGCCTGTTTGTGGATGGAAAGCAGGTTGGCGAACTTCCCAATAACTTTGGCGACTCGCAGGTGGGTTTGGAAATGAAGGGCGCTGCGGCCGATGCAATTACCTTGTTTCATTTCCCCGGCTACGCTGAAAATCCGTAGGCCGGACGCCAAATTCCTTTTTAAAACATTTGGAAAAATAATTCGGATCCGCAAATCCGGTTTTCCAGGTTGTTTCTGAAACATTATAACCTTCGCGGAGTAGTTCGCAGGCTTTGTTCAACCGTTTTTTGCGGATATAATCGCCCATCGAAATGTTCAGCAGGCTTTTCATTTTGACATGCAACAGGCTGCGGCTGATAGTGAGATTTTGTGTTATATCGGCAATGGAAAATCTGTCGTTTTCGATATTTTTCTCTATCAGCTCGTTGATTTTGTTGATAAATTCTTTGTCGAATCTACTTAAAGCGGCCGACTCGACGTCGCTGCCCAGCGTTCCCGCAATTTTTTCACGCTGCACTTGCTTGATTTGGATGATATTTTTGGCCTGAAGTTCCAGTATTTGCGGATCGAAAGGTTTTTGCACGTAGGCTTCCGCGCCGCTTTCATAGCCTTTTATAATGTCGTCGGTATCGTTTTTAGCGGTTAACAGAATGACTGGTATATGTGAAGTGGAGATGTCGTTTTTCAGATTCCGGCACAGCGCATTTCCGTCCATTTCGGGCATCATCACATCGGAAATCACTAAATCGACGGGGTATTTCCGGGCTATATCCAGCGCTTCGAGGCCGTTTCCGGCGGAAAAGACATGGTATTTCGGCGAAAAAATACCGGACAAAAACCGGAGCAGTTCCACGTCGTCTTCCACAAGCAAAACAGAGGATTGCAAGGCTGCATTTTCATTGTCGACAGGGATTGGAGTTGACGATAATGCCGACTCCAAATAAGGTGCGGCAAATTCGTATTGACTGAGCGATATCACCGTTTTGTCCGAATTAATTTTGTGCCTCATGTCGAATGCCGATTCCGACACATTCAAATCGACTACAAAGCAACTGCCTTTTCCAATCGTGCTTTCGACCGAAATATTCCCTTTGTGGATGCTTGCCAGCCGCTTGACAAGTGCGAGGCCAAGCCCCCAGCCTTTATTGTTCACATTGTGTCCGCGTTTGGTCTGGTAATATTTCTCGAAAATATTATTCAATTCTTCTTCCGCAATGCCGATGCCCGTATCTTTCACTTCGATGCGCAGATAGGTGTAGCCGTCGGGATTGTCTGTGATGGCGGCGTTGACGAAAATCTTACCGTCCGGCGGCGTAAATTTGATGGCGTTCGACAAGAGATTATTGGTTATTTTTTCTGCATACGAAGGCGAAAACCAAACGTCTTCACCGTTGTTTTCGCAATGAACGTAGAATGAAATTGATTTTTTAGAGGCGCTTTCCTTAAACAGTTGCGCCGCATTTTCAATAAAATCAAGCGGATTGCCCTTTTGAATGTAAAACTGAAAATGGCCCGACTCCACTTTGTTGAAAGTAACCAGTTCGTCGATCAGTCCCACCATTTTATGGGTATTTTTGATGGCCGTATGCAATCGTTCCGACGATTCCGGCAACAGGTCCTGCTGTCGGGCGATCTGTTTCAGCGGCGCCATAATCAGCGAAAGCGGCGTTTTCAATTCATGGGAAACCGACGTGAAAAACTCCATTTTGATTTTGTTGATTTCTTCCAGTTTTTCCTTTTCCAGATTGGCTACCCTGACGGCATTTTTCTCCTTTAATCTCATGGAAAATATCCGGTAACAGAAATACAAGGTCAGTACGAAAACAATAAAATAGGATAAAAATGCCCCCAACGACAAATAGAATGGTGGACGGATAATCAGTTTGATTTCCTTCACCGGCGCCTGCTCCCAGCCTTTGTTGGAATTGTTGGCGCGGATTTGCAGGGTGTAAGTTCCCGAAGGCAGATTGGAGCCTATAAACTTGCGTTCCTGCCCTACATTCCGCCATTTTTCGTCCAGGCCCAGCAAGCGGACTTGATAATGGATGGTACTGGTATTTCCCAACGAAATGGCTGCGTAGTCGATATCGAACGAGCGCGACTGGTTGTAGGAAAACGTTATGCTCGACATATCGTCCGGCGCCGCGGTCAGCGGCGAATCCTCCTCTTTTGCTGTTACCGGCTGATTATCAATATTTAAACGGATTAGATGAACATAAAAAGGTTTCCGGTTTTCCTGGATGGCTTTCGGGTCGAAAGAAATCAGCCCGTTGACGCTGCCGAAATACAACAATCCGTTTTGAGCTTGCAAAGAGGATGAAAAATTAAACTGGTTGACCGGCAGTCCGTCTTCGACCGTATAGCAAATAAAGGCGCTGCGCGCTTTGTTGAACTGATACAGTCCTTGACTGGTGCTTATCCACAGGCGGCCAAATTCGTCTTCGATGGTGCTGCAAATAGTTGTTTTCGACAGCGAAAGCTCGCTGCTCAAGGTCTTAACCATCAAGTCCGAAGGGTCGATGTATTGCAAACCGCCATTATTGGTTCCGATCCAGATTCTGTGGTCGGAATCCTGATACAGACTGGTAATATAATTATCGTTGAGTTGCGAATTATTTCCTTTGGCCGTCCAACCGTTCACTTCATGGCTTTGCGCGTCGATGCGGAAAAGGCCGTTGTTCCGCGTACCTGCCCACACGTTATCTTCTTCATCAATCAGCAGGCAATAAATAAAATCGTTATCCAAAGCCGGATGACTGATTGGCAGGAAAATTCTTTTCACGGGGTCGTAATAGCGCAGGCCCAGAATTGTACCTACCCACATGGTTCCGTTCCGCTGTTTTTCAATCGAAAAAATAGCGTCCGAAGGCAGGCCGCTTCCTGCAGAGGGGGTATATTGCGTCCATGCTCCGGAGGAAAAATGATAGCGAAACAGTCCGTTGCGGTAAGTTCCAATCCACATTTCGTTGCTTGCTTCATCGTAAAAAAGTTCGTGCACATTGTGCGTTAAGCCGGGTATGCGGTCGAAAACTTCCGTATCGCCTGTTGCCGCATGGTAGATGTTCAGGCCGCCGTCTTCGGTAGCTACCCAAAGCTGGTTTTTCTTCAGTTCAAGCATTTTCCGGACCGCTTTTCCTTTGATGTTTTTAGAGCCGTATCCCGCTTCAATCCAGTTGAACTGTGCGTTGTTTTTAAGTAAAACGTTGATTCCGCCGAAATAAGTTCCAATCCAGATGTTCCCGTCGCGGTCGCACAGGATGGTATAGATGGCATTGTCGCTCAGTTTGTTTTTACCGACAAAATCCTGCCGGATAATTTCCGTCGTACTGTCCGGATTCAGTATAGTGATTCCTTTTTCCGTTCCGAGCCAAATGCTGCCCCGGTCGTCTTCGCTGATAGTTCGCACAATCCCGTCGGAGATCTGTGAAGGATGATACAGGTTGACCTGGCCGGTTTCGGGATGAATATTCATTACGCCCTTGCCGTTTCTCCCGATCCAAAGGATGCCTTTCGAATCGAAAAACAGGGGGATTATGCCGTCAAAACCGGTAATGAAATCAGTTAAATAAGCCGGATTGATTTGGGTTATTTTAGAAAAGGAGGCGTCGTAGTAAAATATAGAGCGGTTGGTTGAAATATACAAGCGGTCGTTCCGGTCGATAGCCATGGAGAGGATAAATTCGGAGTCCTGACGCGGATACAGGACAAATTCGTCGGCTTCTTCATCGAATATATACAGTTGAGCGCCGCCGCATACAATTTTCCCTGCGCCGGTTTCCACGATGGAACTTATTGCCGAACCGGATAACTCGTAACATTGAAAATCGTCGGTAGCCGGCCGGTACATGCAAATACCTTTATAGGTGCCGATCCATATCCGTTTTTTGCTGTCCTGGCAGAGCGCCCGGACAAAATTCTGACTGAGCGAATGAGGGTTATCGACTTGATTAAAATAAGAGACAATGCTGTAGCCGTCGTAACGCGAAAGTCCGTTGCGGGTTCCTATCCACAACATGCCTTTATCGTCCTGCATCAATGCTTCAACTTGCTGATGAGGAAGTCCTTCCCTGCCGGTGATGTGCATAAAGCGGTAGTTGGTGATTGCCGGCGAATGCAATGGCGCGAAACCCAGAGAAAGCATAAAAAGGAGGCGTAACAGAGGTTTATACACGATGGATTCACTTAAAAAAGAATCTGATTCATGTTTGATCATTTTGTTATGGTTGTGAATAAAAAACAATCCTGTGCTCATTTATTTCATTATAAGCGGTTTATGTAGGTAAATATTTCCTTGTTTCACCATCCGGATCGTTTTTACATTAGTTCTAATACAGGCACAATGACCTCGTTTCCCTTGACTCGGAATTTATAAAGGCTTTTTTCAGAATCCCACTCCTTTATTACAGGAACGATTCGTGTCCTGCGAGGACTCACCTGGCTTTGGCCAAAATGAACGTGATATACATAATACAATCCGCCGTCCAAGCTTTCAAAAAAATCGCCATGCCCGGAGCCATTTTCACCAACGATGGAACGATGAAGGATCGGGTTGTCTTTTTGCTTGATCCAGGGGCCGTATGGAGAATCGGAAACTGCATAGCCAACAGCATAGTCAATATTCATGAAGTGGTTTGCCGAATAAAACAGGTAGTATTTGTTTTTTAGTTTGATAACAGTAGGGCCTTCCATGATCGGCGCCGATTCATAATTAGGAGTGGCTTCCCAAGGCTCAGTCTGGTCAAAGCATTTTGTTAACGTCTCCTGTTTGATCTTCCCCTTTTCCAAATTAAATTCGGCTACCCACAGATAGTTACCTTTATTAAGCCGGACATGATAGAGGTAATGCTTGCCATCATCATCTTTGAAAATGAATGAATCAATGTTTTTCACAGAACCATCGATAGGGGTAACTTTTTTTTGTCTGTACGGCCCCTGCAGAGATTTTGACTGAGCCAATACCGTTTGTTCATCGGCTGTATAAGTTAAATAATAAGTATCATCTGCTTTGAATATCTGTGGCGCCCAAAATCCCTTTGTGCCAAAGGTTTGATCCCCCCTGGTCAAGATCATATATGTGGAATTTTTTACTCCGGCAGGAGCCGTCCAGATTTTCAAATCGTTGGATTCCAATATGGAAAAACCCGACGGACCTTGTCGATCTCCTCCTGTTCCGGTTAAATAATATTTACCATCCTCAACATAAATCGTTGGGTCGGCAAAAAATATTTCTTGCTTACGCTTATTTATAAATTCCAATAATTCTTTGTCGTGATGGCTGCGAACTTCACAATCATTGTCAAAAACCATACATGAACCGTTTTCTTCTGAATAAATCGGCCATAAAGGTAATTGTTCATTATTCGGATTTCCCGAGCGAGCGAAATTAATCCACGTCTGACTCATCTTATTTGCCAGTTTGTAAGCGTCTTCACCACCTCCTGTCATTTCTTTACACTTGTCGATATTATTAAATACAAATGGGATTTCAAGAGAATGGTGAGATTGAAATCTCCCGTCAATTACCGGAGAATTCCATTGAAAGAAATACATGTAAACCGGGTTAACTTTAGACCTGTGCGCAGCTAATGCTAAAGTTCTTGTTCGGTAGCCCGTGTCGATATTTACAAAATCTATGGGTCGTGAATCATTGGGATAAGTCTTCTTAACCAGTTCTATATACTCATCTGTTTTATCTCCAAATGTGTGTATGAGCTTCTTTTTTGCTTCTTCCATTGTTTGGGGGCCGCCGGTAACAGACTGGGAAAATGGTTCTAATTCATTTTTATTTGAACCAATAATTATTGGAACATCCGAATTTAAAGTAAGTACTTCCTTTGCGGTTGGATGAAATGGCATAAAATCTCCATCAACACAGGGATTCCAAGATAAATTTGAATTATAAAACGGTACATCCGGATTTTTTATTTCATCATTTAGCCTTTCGATTACTTTATTGGAGGCATCAATTAAAATTTCGTAAGGTATTTTTTGAAGAGAGTCAACCTGCGAAGGTTTTAAGCCCAGCTCTTTTAATACACCTTGTCCGATCATCTTGCTGTACTTGTCTTCAAGGAAATAAGTTCGTGCGCCGCTATGGATGATTGCCTTATGAAACAAGCCTTGTGCAGATGGCGTACCTAACAGCGCAGTCACTTTACCGCCGCCGCCCGATTGTCCAAAAACAGTCACATTATCAGGGTCGCCCCCAAATTGGCTTATGTTCTTGTTTATCCATTTTAACGCCGCCACAAGGTCCATAATCCCGACATTGCCTGAGTATTTATATTTATCGCCAAAATCAGACAGGTTCATAAAACCAAGCGCATTTAACCGGTGATTTAGATTTATAAGAACTATATCACCTTTTTTACTGATATTTTCACCATCATAACAGGGCAGATCCTGTCCTGATCCGGCAGTAAAACCACCACCATGAAACCAAAGCATCACCGGACGCTTTTTCCCGTCATTAATTCCCTGTGTCCAGATATTCAATCCCATGCAATCCTCGTCCATATAACCAACACTATGTTGATGAAGAAATGCGGATTCGTCGTCTCCCCGACCAACGTGCTGAGGGCACATGTAACCGTAGGCCATTGAATTGCGGACGCCTTCCCATGAGTCAGGTTCCGCCGGGGGCATAAACCGTTCTGCTTTGGCATAGGGGATACCTTTAAAAATGAATGTTTCACCCAATTTGTAGCCGCGAACTTTTCCATAAGCAGTTTGAACGATATTCTTGTCAAAATCAGCTATCAGCGATTTTGATTCTTTACTTTCTTTTTTAGGAACACAGGCAATGAAAAGAAAGTTTATTAAAACTATAGCCAGAATCTTATTCATTTTTTTTATTTATTAAAACAAAACTTTCCGCTTAATCTCTCGTCCCTCTCTCCATCCACGTCCGGAGTGACGGGCGAGAAGAGGTTTGTTATTGATGGATTGACTCGTAATCCACTTATTTTCATTCTATTGTACGTTTATTAAACATGAAAGTCTTCTGTAAAATATAAATACAAATTTAGTATATATAATTTAATTTTTGATTATTTTCCTTGTGCTTTTCCGCTTCCCATCGTCTATGGTGAGCAGATATACATCCGCAGGGTAATTACCGACGTCTATTAGCGCCGTTGGGTTATTGACCGACTGTCGCAACAGTATTTTCCCCGATCTGTCGCTTATGGTAACAAGTCGCTCGCCCGCAGTTTTAAATTTCAGTGTAAGCATTCCGTCTGTCGGGTTGGGATACACCGGTTGAGATACGTCGAGCGTCGTCTCTGCAATGCTTACAACTTCTGTTACCGTTACGGTACAATCTGCCGTAAAACCGCCTTCGGAAGTAGTTGCGGTAATGATTGCCGTGCCGGGATTTCTGGCAAGTACAATACCGGCGGCGGAAACAGAGGCGATGGGGGTATTGTTGCTTTTCCATGTGACGGCTTTGTAAACTGCATCATCAGGCAGTACGGTGGCATTCAAAGTATCGCGTTCTCCCTTTTTTAACGATATTTCGTTTTTGTCAAGCATGACGCCTGTTACCGGAATATATTCCGAAGGATTCGTTATTACGCTGAAATTATCGAAACTGACGCGGGTATTGTGTACTCTCAAGCCGACTTTTCCGCAGATAAAAGGGGAGGGGTCGGTATAATCTATCTTCAATACGCCGTTTACGTATGCTTTTATATTGGCGCCGGTTACTTCCACCTTTAATGTATATTTTTCATTGGCGTGGAAAGATTCTCCGGTTTTAGCTGCCAGTTGCGTCCAATTGTAGTTGTGTTTTCCCAGCAGAACGCCATTGGAAACTAAACCGACAAAATAGCCCTGTAAAAAGTCCGTACCTGCTTCCGCGCTGTTTCCTGCATCTCCTAAAGCCGGATTGTTTACCCGGAAAATAAGACCGCCGTCGAGTCCGGTTTTATAGGTTATATCCACCTGCAGCACGTAATCCGTCCAACCCGTGCTACCCATTGTCCGCTTGCCGAAGCCGTTTATTTCCGCTTCGCCCGACGAGATGTTCCATGTTCCGTCCGTATAGTTCCATTCGGAACTGAAAGCGGTATCGAAAGCGTCCGACAGGGTTATGAAGGAAGGATCGGCTTCCTTAAAATACATTTCATAAAAACGGTAATTTCCGCCGGCTGTTTCTATTTTCAGCGTCTGGTATCCGGCAGGCAGATCGAGGTCTTTGACGGTAAATGTGCGCCAGTTGTTTTGACCTGTAACCGGTAGCGTAATAATATCCGTCAGATCTGTATTTTCATGCCAGATCCGTATTTGGACGCTTTCGGTTGAGGAATAACGCAGTCCGAGATGATACAATCCGGCGGCTTTCACATTCACATTGTATTTATACCATTCGCCGCCTTCGCTGTTTATGGCAAAACCGCCTTCGCTGCAAGCTTCGACGTCGACGTTGTCGTTCCGGATATATCCTCCGCCGGAGTTTCCGTCAGTCAAGTCGTGATAAGCAATCCCTTCGCCTCCGCTGTTGTAGTGTACGGCCGCCAGGATTCCGGGCAGGGGTTTATAAATATCAAAAATTCCGGATCCGTTTACTTTGTTACTGAATGCGATATAGCCGAATCCGGCTTGGCACAAACCGGTTAGATAGCCGATTTTTCCGCTTCCCAACGTGTTGGTAATGGTCGCTTTTTGCATACCGTCGATGAAAAACTTGTAGTTGTCGCCCGCTTTTTCCATGCGCAGGGTATGCCAGGCCGACAAGTTGTAACCGTCCGGCAGGGAATAGTAGCCGGGCGTTCCCCATTGATTGTTTTGCAGAAAATTGATTTCCAGATGGTTGGAATGGCTGTTCAAAACGGCTATTCCGTAGTTTGCTTCGTCGGTATAGCCGAAAACCGCTCCGAACCGGGCGTCATTGCTGCTCCGGTTTTCTTCTTTCATCGTAAATTCGGCAATATAGTCCGTAGCAGTCGGTTGGTTGTAAATTGCTTTGTAAAAATCGGTGTTCGACTGTTGATTTTGCACCAGCCTGTCTCCGTTTGCGATTGTCCAGTTTCCGCCATTGGGCATCGACCAGTTAGCGCCCGGTTCGTCTCTATCAAAAAAATCGGACATATCCGCTTGCTTGAAAGCTTGTTGCTCCCATGTTGTCGGGCCAAGCAACAACAGTTTAGCGCCGTTCCATGCCATGCGGTCGAAGTTTAATTGCCGCTGGGGGCCGTTGCCGCTATGCAAATTATGGTAAGTATAGTAATAGGTATCTAAATCGGGTCCGATGAAAGCCGAGCCGTGTCCTAAGCCTACATGCGAACCTTCGGAGTTGAGCAGGATGGGGTTTTGAGCGGATTGAGCCGAAAAAGACTGTGCTCCTGCGGCGCTTTGGGCGTAATCGATCCGGTAGCCTTTGCTTATTACATGGTTTCCGGTGTAAATCAGATAATAGACGCCGTTGCGTTTGATAACGGTGGGGCCTTCTGTCCATCCGCCGTTTATACTTACTCCCGTAGAGTAGCTTGTTTCCATGCTTGTAGGGCTTGCCATTTTGCATACTTGAATACTGTTGCCGCCGGTATGGTAGAAATACCAGTTCCCGTTGTCATCGATAAATACCGAGCCGTCGATGCCTTTTTGAATGTTTCCGGTAATACGGGTAAAGGGGCCGGCAGGGCTGTCGCTCTCCAGCACATAGTGTCCGTTTCCCGCAGGGGAAGTGTACATGTAAAATTTCCCGTTCCAGTAAACGACTTCCGGCGCATAGGCGGCTTTTGTGATGGCGTCTGTGGTGCAGGTGACGGCATTCGACCAGGTGATAAAATCTTTGGTTGACCAGCATTTGACGCCGGTTTCACTGTCTTTTGTACTGCAATAGAGGTAATAGACGCCCTTGTATTTCAGGATATAGGGGTCGCCTATTCCATACATCTGACGACCGCCCCAATTGGCGTTTCCACCCCATTCGCCGTTCAGCGCCAGGGGATTTGTCCAGGTTTGTCCTTGCGCGGATAGCGTGGTCAAGCAGGCTAATGAGTAAACAAGTAAACAAGTAAACGAGTAAACAAGTAAACGAGTTGACGAGTAAACAAGTAAACGAGTAAACGAGTAAACAAGTAAACGAGTTGACGAGTAAACAAGTAAACGAGTGACGAGTGACAAGTGACGAGTAAACGAGTTGATGCGCCCGTCATTGCGGGCTTGACCCGCAATCTCCTTATTTGCATGCTTCGGGGTGTTTGTTAAGCATAATTGTTTCATGTGGATATGATTTTAAAATTATTAATTCATGTTACGCAAATTCACCGTTCTCAACAGTACGAAAGCAGGAAAACAACTGTCCGCTGACTTTCGTACAACAACTAAAGTCGGAAAATGACACATCGCCGACTTTCGTATGGCTGAAAATTATAAACTTGCGTAACATAAATATTAAATACAGTATGCGTTCGCTTGCGGGCAAGCTCGTGCGAACAGGGGGGGGGATAGAGACGGGGCATGCCCCGTCTCTACACCGTTTTATTGAAAAGCAACCTTCACTACGACCGTTGATTCGGCTTGCATACCCGGTTTATCGGGTACAGCGGATACTAAACGATAGGTCACTTCTTTGGTAAAATCGACCGCTGAAACGCCCGATGTTTGTTCTTCGTTTCCGATATACACTTTATCCGACGGCGAATTGGTTGTAAATTCGGGCGCAAGGCTGCTTACATTTGTTCCCTGAGGCAGGGTTACAGTTACAACGCAGGTACTGTAATCAAATGCATCCAGGGTTATTTTCCCGTCAACGCCTTGTAATTTGAATGAACTGAACCTCGGATAATTGAGCGTATATAATTTATAGGGTCGCTCGGTGCCAAAATCGGATTTTACCAGAATATCTACCGGAGAAGACAGGTTATAGGCAGTCGTAGCCGAATAAATGTTCCCGTTGACCGATATTTGGGTCGAGTCGGACTGAATGTAGAAACGCAGTCGCTGGGAAAGCGATATATTTTGCTCTCTGTTATTGTAGAGCACTTTTTGCGGCAATACCATCAGCCATTCGTCGTTGGCATGTTTCTCGGCAAATACCTCGTCATTTATGATTCGGGGACAGGAAATCCGGTCTATTTCAGTTTCATCGTCAATGACATTCACAATAAATGAACAGGTATCGAATTGCAAGTTCGTAGCTTTGTCGCCGGCGGTCGATGCTAAACAGACTACTTTATATACGCCCGGTACCTGGTATGAATACGTAAACAATTTTTTATTCACCACGAGTCCGGTATTGCTTTGGTCGCGAAGATCATAATCTTGCCTGTCGTCGCCCGGATAAACTACTATGTTATCTGCATCGCTGCCGGCAAAATTAATAATCATGGATTCGTTGATTGTCAACGATTCTTTATTGATGCTCGCTTGCAACTGAGGCGTTTGAACGGTATCTTCTTCGCAGGAAAAAGCCAATAAAAGGAGGCAAATGAGTAAACAAGTTGACAAGTTGACGAGTGACAAGTGACAAGTTGACGAGTGACGAGTTGGCAAGTTGACGAGTTGATGGGTAAACGAGAGGGAGGCGTCCATTTGCAGCGCTTCGCGCCTCTCGTTTACTTGTTTACTCGTCAACTCGTTTACTTGTTTACTCGTCAACTTGTTTACTTGTTTACTCGTCAACTTGTTTACTTGTTTACTCGTCAACTCGTTTACTCTTTGTGTATTTTTTAAACATGAATGTTTCATAATATATAATTTTAAAATTGAGGCATAAAATTAAATTAATATCCGGGATTTTGTGTTACTACGCCATTGGATATATCTATTTCGCGCTGGGGAATGGGGAAAACTTCATTCACTCCTTCACGGAAATAGTACCCGCGTTTGTTGGCTTTATTTTCACCAAAGGTTTTAAGAACGGTTGCCGCTCTTTTTTGGCGTACCAAGTCGAAGAAGCGGTCCCATTCAAAACAAAGTTCCAGCCGCCGTTCGAGCCATATATTGTCGCGCATCTGTCCATATCCTCCTGCGGGATAGAGCGCCGCACTGCCGGAAATCGTATTGGCCATTGCTTTGTTTTTGTTCAGTTCCGTCCAGGCGCGTGCGGTAAAACCACATTCGTTCAGCGCTTCGGCATACATTAAGACTACCTCTGCATAACGCATTACACGCCTGTTTTTGCCGTTATCGCCGTCGTATTGCGGACGTTCCCTTAGCGGGGTGTACCACTTCAGAGACATATAAGTTCCGGGAGGGTTTTCGTTTGTTTCACCGTCCGGAGCAAATCCGTGATGAGCAAGCATAAAAGCTCTGCGCGGGTCGCTGCTTCCAAACAAGGCCTGTATAATTTCCTCCCTGCACCATATTTGAGGCTCGTATGGCGAAGTAACGTCGTAATGACTGGTATAAACGGATGTTCCTTCGTTGGTATCGTCGGCCGAACCGTCGGCTGACTCTTTGAATACGACTTCAAAAACAGAGCCTCTGCAAAATTCTCCTGCTAAGTAAAATTGGTTGATATATCCGATATCTTTTCCTGTATAATCCTTGTATTCAAGAGAATATGCGGTTTGCAAGGAATTAAGCGGCGTATCAGCCGTTTCGTAAGGGTCTGTTTCCGAATTTTGTTCCAGGGGTTTGAACCAAAGGCGTTTGCGGAGGTCTTCCCAATCTTCCTGCTCCGGGTCGTATTTCAGTATTTCGCCGTAAGTCATTGACCGTCCGTCAATAAAAAATTCACCCAGCCGCAGCATTTCTTCCCATTTATCGGATTTTTTCCCCGGAGTTGCCTGATACATCAGCACTTTCATCAGCAAAGCCACCGTAGCGCCTTCGTCGGCTTTCCCTGCGTCGCTGCCTGTAAACCTCGCCCGCAGCATGATGGCTGCTTCCCTCAAGTCTTTTTCGATACAGGCATATACTTCTTCTGCCGTACTGCGGGGAATAACCAGGTTATCAACTGTTTCTACTTCGGGACGGATAGGCACGCCGCCGTATGTTTTTACTAAATTGAAATAGAAGAATGCTCTTAGAAATTTGGCTTGCCCCAATATTTCGCGTATATCCCGGTACGAGCTGTATTGGTTGTCTGCAAGTTTTACCCGGTGGGCATTGGCTATTACCTGATTGGCGCGGTGGACGCCGGTATAATTAATGGCATAGCGGTCGCGTATCCATGTATTGGAGGGAGTAAACCTGAACTGGACTAATTGTCCCATCTGGCTTTCTAATCCTTCGTCGGCGCCCCATACATCGTCGGCGCAGGCTTCGCCGAAGCGCCATTCACATTCGTTAAAAAGGTTCATCTGCAATACATCGTAAGCGGCGTCCAGTGCTGCCTGCAATTTATACCGGGTGTCGTAAAAATTTTTATCGGTCGAGAACCCCTGCACCTCTTTGTCTAAAAAGTCGTTGCATCCTGCTAACGAGTAAACGAGTAAGCAAGTAAATAAGTAAACGAGTTGACGAGTAAACAAGTAAACGAGGTGACGAGTGACAAGTGACAAGTGACGAGTGACGAGTGAGAAGTGACGAGTGAGGCCTGCTTGCATCGCTTCGCGCCTCTCGTTTACTCGTTTACTCGTCAACTCGTTTACTCTTTGTGTGTTTGTTAAACATGACTGTTTCATATTGGCTGTATTTTAAAGATTACAAAGTTACTTTCAATCCTACTGTTATGGTACGCGATTGGGGATAAGTTCCGTGGTCGATTCCCATATTTATATTATTGTCTTCGGTTCCTGCTAATTTACCTATTTCGGGGTCGAAACCGTTGTATCGTGTAAATGTCAATAAATTATAGGCGCCGACGAACAAAGATAAATCCTGCATAAAGAATTTGGAGCAGAATTTTTTATCAAAATTATAGGTTAGCCTTAATTCTTTCAGGCGAATATAGGAGCCGTCTTTCAACATAAAATCCGAAGCCCTGAAATTACGGTTCAAATCCGAGTTGCGGAGGTCCGGTATGGAGGCATTCAGGTTTAAGGGCAAAAAAGCGCGGTCTTCCCGCAATTGTCCCGACCATTGTTTTTCGCGAATGTCGGCATACAGGTTATAGCTTGATGCGGCATTGTTGAGGTAATAATCCATCACGTTGAAGACTTTGTTTCCGGTTTGCCCCTGGAAGAAAACGGTTAAATCGAAGTTTTTATACCCCAGCGACAAAGGAATGCCAAAAACAAAATCGGGCATCGGCGATCCCAGGTATGTCCGGTCTTCGGCCGTAATTTTTCCGTCTCCGTTTATATCGACAAATCGGAAATCGCCGGGACGGGTGGTTTGCTCAAAGTCGTTTTTGCCGTAGTCGTATTGCGCGCTTGCCTTTATTTCTTCTTCGGTATTGAAAATACCGTCTGTTACATACCCGTAAAAGCTGCCGATGGGGCGGCCTACATCTGTTTTTGTTACAAAATCATTGATGTTTGATTCGTCTAACCAGCCTCCCCAGAGAGGTTCATTGCCGGTTCCCAGACTGACCACTTCATTTTTAATGTAGCTGACATTAAATCCAAATTCGTATCTGAATTGGTTGATGCTGTTTTTATGATTGATACTGAATTCTATCCCCCGGTTGCGAACCGATCCGGCGTTGACCATCGGGGCGTCGTCAAGTCCGGCGGATATGGGTACCGGCACACGCAACAACATATCTGTGGTCAGGCGGTTAAATACTTCCACACTGAAATCCAGCCTGTTGTTGAAAAAGCCCAGGTCGAGACCGATATTGGCCGTTTCCGTCTTTTCCCAGCGGATATCCGGATTACCGATTGATGTAGAGGTAGTTCCGGGATAAAGAATGTGATTGCCCACACCGATCGGATAATTGTATTGTGTATTCAGTTTTGTTTTCAGAAGCGAATAATTGGGCGTGTAATTCAGAAGCGTATAGCGGGCCATTTCGTCAATCCGGTTGTTTCCCAATTGCCCCCATCCTACGCGCAACTTGCCGAAAGAAATCAACTGCTGGTTTTGCATAAAAGGCTCGGAAATAAACTTCCATCCGAAAGAGAGGGAGGGGAAATAGCCCCAGCGATTTTTTTCGGAGAAAACCGACGAAGCGTCGGCTCGGAAATTGGCCTGAAATAAATACCGGTCGAGGAGATTATAGTTGATTCGTCCCACAAATCCTACGGCTGTCCATTCATGGTTATATCCGTAGGTTTTGTCTCCGGTATAACCGCTTGCCAAATATTGCAATTCGGACTCGTTGCTTGCCGTGCCTTTTTTGGTCGATTCCTGAAAGCTGTTTTTGTAACCTTCTATTGTCTGGCCTGCCAGTACGGTAATATCGTGTATTTTATTGTTCCATGCAAATGTCAACAGGTTATTCATTTCCCATTTATTGGTCAGTTTCCGGTGTTGGTAAACCCTGCTAAGGTCGGTCATTGCAAAATCTTCCTCCAGTTTTTCGACTTCGGTAAACTGGGAGTTTGTTTCCGGGATAATATAATCGGATATTTTGAATTGATAATTCAGGAGTTTACCTATTTTCGCATTCAGGCTCATATTCGCGTCTAAACGATGCCGCATCGTATTGTTATGATTGCGGTCTAAAACAGCCAGCGGATGGCTTTCCTTCCAGTAACCTCTTTCGTTATACGTAAATACCATGGGGCTTTGATACAAAGCGCGCTTCAAAACGCTGTTCTGGCCTTCGGGTACGCTCTCCCTGTCTTCCCAGGCATACGACATATTGGCCGCGAGTTGCAACCATTTTGTGAGTTCGCTGTTCAGGTTCATTCGCGTATTGAAACGGTTATATTCCGAAGTATTGACAATTCCTGTTTCGTCGTAATAACTTCCGCTGACTAAATAGCGGGTTTTTTCATTTCCTCCGGAAACGGTGAGGTTGTATTGCTGCTTGATTCCCGTTCGCGTAATCGCATCCCACCAGTTGCCGGGCGAACCGCGCCGGATGGTGTCGATATCATTGAATGCACGCTCGTTATACTGGAGTTGCTGTGTAACGGGGTCTTTTGAATAGTACAATTGGCCGTCGGCGGAATACAGGGAGGCGCCGTTGATATAGTCCTGCATAAGCGCGTATTGCTCTGTATCTAAGACAGGGATTGTTTTCCAGGGAGTGGAAAATCCTACGTAGCTGTCGAATGTAATTCTTGTGCCGGTTTTTTCGCCGCTTTTTGTGGTTATTGCTACAATACCGTTGGCGCCGCGCGCGCCGTATATGGAGCTGGAAGCGGCGTCCTTAAATATTTCGACATTGGCAATGTCGTTCGGATTGAGGTGGTCGATTCCATCCACAATAAAACCATCTACGACATAGAGCGGGTCGGCGTCGTTGACGGTACCGGTTCCACGGACTTTAATGGTCGTAGTGCTACCGGGCGCTCCGGTATTCTGGATAACGGTTACGCCGGAGGCTTTTCCCTGTAATGCCTGTAAAACAGAGGCTACCGGTACATCATTCACTTTGGCGCCCGAAATGGAGGAGATGGAACCGGTGAGATCGCTTTTTTTCTGAACGCCGTATCCGATAACGACTAATTCGTCCAATGACCGGGTTTGTTCTTCCATTAATACGGGCATTTCCCCTGCACTGCCTGCGTTTACTTCCTTGTCGGCATAACCTAAATAACTGAAAGTTAGCGTAGCATTAGCGGCTGTTCTCAGAGTGAATTTTCCGTCAAGATCGGTTGACGTACCGTTTTTTGTTCCTTTTTCTCTCACAGTAACCCCAATGAGCGGTTCCCTGTTTTCGCTGTCCAATACGCTTCCGGTTACTGAAATCGTGTTTTGCCCGTAGGAAATCAGGGAGTAAAACAGAGTAATGAAAACGAATATCATTCGCGATAATTTGTATTTAATCATCTGCATTGTATTTAAGTTTAACCTATATATATTAATCCAATCGTTTACCTGCAAAAACAGAACAAGATGTTTCATCGGAAACCAGCCGGTGAAACATCTTGATACCGGATTGCTGCTTATTTAATAATCAAACTTGATTTATACGTATTTTTAGCGCCTGTAATCAACACTTGATAAATACCTTTTTGAAGAGAAGCTACGTTTACGGAATTGCTTGCCGGCTGTGATTCTGCTTTTACCAAACGTCCGGTGAGATCAAAAATTTTCACGCCAATCACTTTTTCCTCTACATTGAAACTGAATTTATCGGTAGCCGGATTGGGGAAAACGGTAAATTTGGCAGACGCCGGTACGGATTCAATTCCGGCTCCAATTTCGTCACGGGTTCTGTATTCTATGTCCAGTTCATCGGCGTCTTTTTCCGGATCATATCCAGCTTTCCGGTAACTGTAGCAATAAAGGCCAAAAGCCCCTTCATCATTGGTGCCCCTGGCAAAAAGAAGGTTGCCTCCCAAGTTGCGCAATGTATGAATTTTATCTTCCGTAGGGTCAAAATTGGTTACCAGCACAGGGGAAACCTCTTTACTGTCGAGTCGGAGCAATTTTTGCCTGTGCCCTGTTGCCGCGTCTGCATCACTCCACCAATAAGCGCTTCCGCTCACTACCGTAAGCTCTTTTACCCAGTTATGTGCAGTTGATCCCTCTGCTCCCGGTTCAAAATCCGACTGTAAGTAAACATTTGTTCCGTCGGTATAATGGAGTTCTCCGCCATAGTTGCCTTCTGCACCCGCAAGTGTACCCGATTGGCCGCAAAACAGATAAACGCCGTCGAATTCCACTCCCGGATCGGGCCAACCGTTAATCTTGTCGCCTGTTCCTGCCGAGAGGGGATTTTTATTAACCGCCAAAACGGTAAAATTGCCTGGTGTTAAATCGGTAGTTCCCAGCTGGATAGTATTATTTTCCGTATTCCATCCTCTTCCATACACTTTTCCGTTGTAAGGGAATTGGGCTACTTCCGTCATATTACCGCCATTACCGATTCCGGCGTCGTTTATAGTCGGGTCTGTATCGGCAATCATATAAGTCCCCGTTTCGGTTCCATCGCTGGCCCAGGGTTCGTTGCCTGCGGCAGGCGTCCAAGCTTTGAAAAATAACTTTTCGTTGTAAAAGTTAACCATTTGATCGATAGCCGAATTGAGAGTGTATCCGTCGTCGGGCGTTTCCGCATTCTTCGGTTCATAATTGATGTCTTTAACCATCCGCGTACCTGCCGTAGTTCCGTCGGTGACCCAAAGTTCTTCGCCTTTGGTGATTCCGTCTTTCACATCCGCTTTGAAGAATACTTTTCTACCGACCCGCATCCAATGATAATGGTAAGTGTCATGGTCTTGCCCCGTCCATCGTGTGTCGCATTCATAAAGCAGTTGTGTTCCTTCTTCGGTTCCATCGCTAATCCACAACCAATATTGCGGTCCTGAGGCTCCGGATACATATTCTTCACTGTCAATGTTCTTGGCTCTAAACACAAACTGGGTTTCGTTGATTTGTGTAAATGCATTCGGATTGGAACCATCACCGTATTCGTGAATTTGTTTTACCAGATAGGTTCCGTTTTCCGTACCGTCGGATATCCACAATTCCATACCGCTACCGTCATTGGCTGCAAAGACCACCTTGTCGTTGAAACGGGCCATCCAGTTAATGTCCGAACTTGCTGTACCTGGATTAATGTCCTTCACCAGGCGGGTACCGGCAGCCGTTCCGTCCGTTATCCACAGTTCTTCGCCATTAGCCGCATCCGCGGCCGCAAAAAATGCTTTGTAGCCTTTCGATTTTTCACCGGCCACTACCAAGTTTCTGGCCTTGGTTTTCTTCTGTGTGGTCTCAATGTTTGCTGTTACGCCATCGGGCAACAAACTCACCAAAGTGCCGCCCGCATTATCTGCAAGCTGCGCAAATGCTCCTCCTGTGTACAGGAGAGCAAATAAAATCAAGAATGTACTTCTTTTTTTCATGATTAGAAAAATTTTAAAATTTAACAATATAGATTATATTCATTCGTAATTCTCATTTATCTGTATAAATGTCGAATCACTCCTTTTTTTCTGTTTCTCTTTCCGACAGCATTTTTTTCACTTCTTCTTTTGCCTGCTCGCGCGATTTTGCAAAAATCCGGCGGATACGATCCCTGTCAAACTTTTCGCTTCGGTCGTAGGTGTAAATGCCGTTTTTTTCGAGTTCTACATCCACAATTTGCGTATAGCAAAATCCTGTGATGTGATCTAAGCTTAAAATCACATTGACCTGTTCTTCCAGCCTGCTGTAAAATTCTTCCAGTGTTTTTGGAGGAACGCCGTATCCCCAAAATGCTTTTTCGTCGCTGACTTCGGGGGCTTTCATTTCTTTTATCCACTGGATACCGCCAAATTCGTCTATCATATAGGCTTCGCCCTTATACGGAGCGCTTTTGTCGGGACGACGTGCGTAAGGCGTTCCTTCTTCGCCGCCGCAAAGTTGCTTATACAGTGCGACAGGATCCTGCACGTAGGTATGTTCCGCATAAATATCGGTAAATCCGGCATGATAGCCGCCGCTGGCCGTCACCACAGGGCGGGTGCGATCTATCCGTTTGGTTATGAAATAGAGGTCGTTTGTCAAGCGTGCCCGCTGGCCGTCCACATCATCCAACCATGCTTCGTTCAAGGGCGACCATGCCACAAGCGAAGGAGCGTTGTAGTCGCGGTAGACACATTCTTCCCATTCGGTAATCATATTGCGGGCGGCGATTGGATCGGTCCATTTCACTCCCCAACTGGCCGATTCGCCCCAGGTGAGGTAGCCTAATTTATCGGCCCAATAGAAATACCGCTGCTCAAATACTTTCTGATGCAGCCGGGCGCCGTTGAAGCCGGCTTTTTTGCCTAATTCGATGTCGCGTTTCAACTGTGCATCGTCGGGAGCCGTCCACTGTCCGTCGGGATAATATCCCTGATCGAGCACCAGCCGCTGGTAATAGGGTTCGTTATTGAGATAAAACGTCTTTCCTCGAAGTTCCACCTTGCGCATTCCGCCATAGGATTTCACTTTGTCGATAATTTGCCCCTGGGCGTCCAGCACCGAAAATTCCATATCATAGAGAAAAGGGGATTCCGGCGACCATGTTTTAATGTTTTTCAATTTAGCGAAAACAAAAGCGCTGTTTCCCGCAGGTATCTGTTGCGAAAATATTTCCTTTCCATTATCCAGAATACGAACCTTAAATGAGGTTTCGCGGTCTAAATCGTAAAAAACGGGTTCAAGCACAAATTGATTGTTGTCGAGGTCGGGAGTGATGCGGCAATGTTTCAAACCGCCTTTGGCAACGGCTTCCATCCAAACGGTTTGCCAGATACCGGTTACGCGGGTGTAAAGGCAACTGTAAGAATAAAGGCGGTGCGACTGTTTGCCGCTGGTCTGCCAGCCGGAACGCAGATCGTCTTCTGCATAAACGACTAAATTATTATCTGTTCCGGCTTTGACGTAATCGCTTATATCCACCGAAAAAGAGGATGAACCACCATAATGGACAAAAACCTGCTTTCCATTAATATATATAGTGGACTTATAATCTACTCCGCCGAAGTGGAGCAGAATCCGTTTTCCGTCCCATTCGGCCGGAACGCTTATTTTGCGCTGATACCATACGGCATTGATAAAATCTTTATGATCAATTCCCGACAGCGGACTTTCCGGGCAGAAAGGCACGATGATCGACTTTTCAAATCCTTCGGCGGTAAAAAGCGAACGCTCAATACCGCTTTTAGAAAAATCAAAATCAAAACTCCATGTCCCGTTCAGATTAATCCAGTCTGTTCGTTCAAATTGTGGACGGGGATATTCCGGGCGGGGAATGTCGGCTCCGGAACACATCAGGGTTGTTGTCAGAAACAACCACAAAAACAAAATTACTCGTTTATTCATATTTTTTTTTGAGCAAAGTTATCTGTTTCTAACGCCAACTATGGGTAAAATTGTACTGAAAAAGGGTGTTTTTGTTTTGGAAAAGTTAAAATATACCGTTTTATCGATTTTCTTATTTCCGGAAAAAAATCGTATTTTTATATCTAAAAGATACAAATTATTTTCTAACTATCTGTAAATCAAATGTAAATTTGAACAAAAAACCATAAAAAACAGCAACAGATCCTTTACTGCTTGCAACATGGAATATCAGGGAATTGGGTAATAATCGCCGGACAGAAAATTGGCTTTATATAGCATTGCTAATTAAGTACGGAATTATCCCCTACGATATTGTCAGATAACTCCATATTTATGGAATGGTATAGTGCATATGTAAATGTATTGGGAGAACTTATTTCCTCCCCTTATGGAAATAGAGAGTAAATATCAAGCAGTTGTATTAAAAAAACAATTGAACCTGTCAATGTTCAAAATCGAAATAAAGGTATCAAATATATCGTTTTATTGCACGAGATTGACACAGGAAAAACTATAAATCATCTAACTCACTTTAATACAGAAGAAGATGCTATAGCCCATGCTGTTATGATGAGCGAAACTCCCATATAGTTGGTTCATATCCATTTTTCCTAACTATTTCTCTCCCATATTCACAAAAACATTTGATGTAAAGTTTGTATGTATCTGTATTTTCAGCATATTGATTGTTTGTTTGTTCAAAAAAGTATTTTTTAGCAGTAGTTAAAGGGTTAAGTACCTTTCCGTCCTTGTAATAGTACTTATCAATACCCTCTTTGCATATTTTCATCAATTCCGATTTTGTGTATCCTCTCATAACCATATGTATTTTCATATAAATATCTAATTGACCGAAAACAAGTTAAAAATTAACTTAAATCAAAGATTGCTAACACTTTATAAAGACAGAACAACAAAATGTGTTCATGTCAGGGTTGCCTTACCTAAATAAAGAGGGAAAGAAGTTGTCAGGGAAACAGTTGTTGAATGTATTGTTGCAAACCTGGTATTACTGTAATGACTGATGAATTTAGATCTTATGGTATTTTGGATAAAAAGGACAGTCAGTTTCAAAGGTTGGTCCTGGTTTAAATCGGTTGAAATTATGCAGTATTCATAAATTTACCGGATTTGAAATAGTAGCGTTCGATATACATCCCTATTACATTGTCATGAATTTGTTCATTCCTGGAATAGCAAATAGTTTTCCCGTTCAAGCGTTTGATGTGCGTTCTGAAATTCAAGTTTTTCCTTTCAATCTTCCATGTCATATCCTTTCCAATATAATGCCTGTTTTCAGGTAAATATCTTAATTATATGCTCCCCAATCGTCAGTAAAATACAGGGCAATGGGAATCCGGGAGAGGAGAGCAAACAACTTCAAGAAAACTTCGTCCGTTCTTTTTCCATTGTTCCGGGACAGGATAATTCCTGAATTTTTACTATTGCATACCACGTCCCTCTCTGATTTGACTTATTGCCTACGAATGACCAAAACTCATCCGCTTCAGCGATGTAGAAGAACGCCATATCTAACTTCTTCAGTTGCTTATGCTCTATCATGTCAAGAATATACGGGTTTAGGTTCGGCGTTTTTTTTAACTCGGATATTACCGTGTTTTTATTGATTTTCAATATTCTGCTTATGTCGCGAACTCCGGAACTGTTCAGAGTAAGCTCTGTTATCTGCTCCTTTACACCTTGTTTCCTTGCATTATAACGATAATTCAATTGGAAACTTTTGCGGCACCTGTTACAACGCCAACGTTGAACGCCGTTTTCTCTGTGCCCGTTCTTCACTAAATCGATCGAACTGCAATATGGGCAACTTAGGGTTTGCGTATGTTTCATCTTTTTTCCTGCAAAGAGACAAATTTCAACCGAGTTAAACCAGAACCAATTCTTTTACCACAGAATAACTTTTTCCGTTATACGAAAAATCGGGTTTAGATACTTTTCAATGAACGATCTGTGGTGCTTGGTTCGCCGAAATTTTTTATGTGGTTGTGTGTAAGTGAGAATTTCATGCTAACTTTGCCCGGATTTTATTACGTAATTATATGCAAAGAGACCGTTTGGATTTCAAAAATATGCATGTCGGCAGGTTATTTGCGAAACAGCTTTTTCCTATCTATTATGGGGATGGCTGCATCGGCTTTATTAATGGTGGTGGACGGCATATTCGTCGGTAACGGGATAGGGAGCGATGCTTTGGCGGCGGTCAATTTCTCGGCTCCGCTTTTTATGTTCTTTGCCGGAATAGGGCTTATGTTCGGCATGGGAGGCGGAATACTTGCTTCCATTAACCTGTCGCGCGGTAAAAACAAAGTAGCCAACATCAATCTGACACAGTCGATAGCGGCTCTTTTGGTGATAAGTTCGATTATCACAATTTTGTTCACGGTATTTCCTCATACGGTAGCCCGTCTTCTCGGCGCCGATGGGTACATGGTTGACAGCGTGGCCGAATACCTGTTTTGGTTCTCCTTAGGCATACCGCTTTTTGTACTTATTGTCGGCCTTCCATTTTTTATAAGGCTCACAAATCCTAAAATCTCCATGTGGCCATGCTTATCTCGACGCTGGTAAATGTGGCGCTGGACTGCGTGTTTATATTCACATTCGGGTGGGGATTAGCCGGCGCGGCCATAGCCACCGGCATTGGCTCGGCAGTTGGGGCGGCAATCATGCTTGGCTACCTGTTGCGGCGTTCCGTTGCCGTGCGGTTTGCCCGGTTGAAGATGAGCGTCAAAAGTTTCCTGTTAACCTTCCGCAATGTGGGTTATATGGTCAAGCTCGGGATGCCGGTATTCCTGAGCGAGATCACACTGTCGGTTATGGTCATGGCAGGCAACGTTGTTTTCATGCGCCACCTCGGCGCTAACGGCGTGGCCGCATACAGCATTATTTGCTACCTGTTCCCTGTCATATTTATGGTGTTCAATGCAACCGTACAGTCGGCACAGCCGATTATCAGCTATAACTACGGATGCGGTCAAATGGAACGCTCGAACAGGGCATTT